>DOSG01000001.1 GCA_003514055.1 Candidatus Yanofskybacteria bacterium
AGCGTGGCCATTATTTTATTTTATCCTTCTTGCCGAGGTCCTTGTCTTCGTCATTATTCCTAAACCAACTTCTTATTTTTCTCTTGGCTTCATTTGTTTTTACGAATCTTAGCCAATCCCTAGACGGCTTAGGGTTCTTGCCTCTTATGATGTCGACAACTTCACCGTTTCTCAGTTCGTAATCTATGGGTACCATTTTATCGTTGACGCGAGCGCCTTTCACGCGGTTTCCTAATCCGGCATGAACCGAATAGGCAAAATCAATAGGTGTGGCTCCTCGGGGCAGATCTTTAATCTGACCCTGAGGGGTAAAGACGAAAATACGCGACTTAAGGAAATCTGATTTCACCTGATCGAGTGTCTCTCCGGTCATAACACCTCTTAGGAAGTTCCTTAACTCTATAATCCATTGGACTTCTTTAGGGTTAGTTTTAAACACATCTTTTTTCCCGCTTTCGCTGTAGAGCCAGTGTGCGGCGATACCTTTGTCGGCGTAGTCATGCATTTCTGGTGTACGAATTTGAATTTCTACTAGCTTACCGCCTTCACAGAATACTGTTGTATGTAGGGACTGATATCCTGTTGGCTTCGGGAATGAGATGTAATCTTTGATCAGGCCGGGGAGTGGCTTATAGTGCTTGTGTACTATGCCCATTGTTTCGTAGCAGGACTTAATATCTGGAACAATAATGCGCATGGCCACAAGATCGTATACGCGATTGGGGTCTTTATCGTATTTCAGAAGTTTGCGGTAGAGGCTATATAGATGCTTCACTCTGGAGTCGATGTTTATTACTTTGATGCCAGCCAGGAGAACTCGTTTTTTCACTTCTGGCATTATCTCGTCGATATATTTTTTACGATTAGTGCGCTTATCCTGAATTTGCCTAATTAACCAATTGTATTCTTCGGGTTGAGCATATTTAAATGCCAGATCCTCCAGGTCTCCCTTGAGATTTCCCATCCCGAGTCTCTCGGCGATAGGAGCATATATTTCTAAAGTTTCCATGGAGATCCTTTGCTGATCCTCTGGAGCCATAAATTCCATAGTGCTGATATTGTGTAGCCGGTCGGCAAGTTTGATAATTATAACGCGAATATCCTCGGCCATAGCGAAGAACATTTTTTTGAGTGAGGCCGCATGAGTGGGATCTTCGAGGTCGCCAGTCCTAACGATTTTTCTAAGCTTGGTCACTCCTTCAACCAGGGTGGCAATCTCTTTGCCGAAATCCTTTTTAATTTTTTCAATTGTGAAATCCGTATCTTCGGCAACGTCATGAAGTAGGGCTGCAATTATCGTGGGAGCATCTAGATTCCATTCGGATAATATTTCCGCTACTCGTAGCGGGTGAGTAATGTAATCTTCTCCTGATTTCCTTTTTTGGCCAAAGTGCGCTTTTTGAGCATATTCAAAAGCTTGGAGTACCATAGCCTTCTCTTCTTCGCTGTATTTGGGATTAGATATGAGTTTTTGAAGGGTATCGATCATCGGGGTGTAAAGATATCAGAATTGTATTATTATCGGGCTTGCGTGGCAATATTGCCGATTCTTTTAAAGAGGCCGATTAAAACATAAGACCGCCTTTTGGCGGTCTTATGTTTTAATCTTCTTTTTCATCTGGAGCCTCCCAGGCTTTGTCTTTATCTTCTTTCTCGGCGGCTTTATCAGCTTTCTCTAATGCTGGATTGCGCATTATTTTCTTGGTGTTCTTACATTTAGGATAATTTGAACAGGCTATGAATTTACCGAAACGACCCTTTCTGAAGACCATCTCGCTACTGCATTTATCGCATACTTCGCCCGTCTTCTCTTCTGGTTCTTTGTCTTTTTTCTCTTTCAGGATATTTTTACAAGCTGGGAAGTTGGAGCAAGCGACAAAGCGACCGAAACGACCCATTTTGTAAATCATCTTACTGCCGCATTTATCGCAATCTACGCCAGCATCTTCGATATTGGTCACTTCTTCTTTGGTCACTTCTTCATATTTATCTTTTAAATTCTTAGCAAAAGGATCGTAAAATTCTCGTAGAGTTGGCACCCACTTAATGTCGCCATTGGCGATACTGTCTAAATTGTCTTCCATCTTTGAAGTAAAGTGCATATCGACTATCTCTGGGAAGTGCGCGACTAGAACATCGTTAACTAGGGTGCCGATCTCGGTTGGATGGAAATATCGATTAGGATCCTTGTTAACATAATTTCTGGCGATGATCGTGGATATGGTCGGAGCGTACGTTGACGGTCTGCCGATGCCTTCTTTCTCGAGGGTTTTGATTAGGGAGGCTTCGTTGTATCGTGCTGGTGGCTTGGTAAAGTGTTGCTCCGGAGTCAAATTGATCAGATCCACTTCTTGGCCGTCCTTGACTACGGGGAGAGTATTCTCCGCGATCTTTATGGGATAAATTTTAAGGAATCCATCAAATTTTATAGTAGACCCATTTGAGCGAAAATTGTATTTGTCCGCTTTTATATCGATGGCCGTGGCGTCGAAAACGGCCTTAGGCATTTGAGATGCGATAAATCTGCGCCATATCAAGTTGTATAATTTATATTCTTGAGCGGACAGATGATCCTTTATTGATTCTGGTGATCGATTTGGTTCGGTTGGTCTAACAGCCTCGTGGGCTTCCTGGGCTGATTTGGATTTAGTTTGATATGTTTTTCTTTCGTAATATTGTTCGCCTAAAGTCTTCGTTATATATTCCTGAGCTCCGGTGAGTGATTCCTCGGATAGATTAACAGAGTCTGTTCGCATGTAAGTTATTAATCCGACCGAACCATCTCCGCCAAGTTCTATGCCCTCATAGAGTTTTTGGGCGATCATCATGGTTTGCTTTGCCGAGAAGTGCAACTTCCTGGCGGCATCTTGTTGGAGAGTGCTAGTTGTAAACGGCGCCATCGGCGCTCGGGTGGTTTCGTTCTTCTCTATCGCGTCTATGACATATTTCTTTCCGTCTAAGTCGGATAATATTCTCTTTGCTTCTGTTTCGTTTTTGATTTCGAATTTATCTACCGTCTTGCCATCAATTTTGTTTAGAGTGGCATCGAACTCTTGGCTGTCTGATTTTAACTTTGCGGTTATATCCCAATATTCTTCGGCTTTGAACTTCTCTATCTCTCTTTCTCGTTCGACAACAAGACGAACAGCGACTGATTGTACGCGACCGGCCGATAGCCCTCGAGCAACTTTCTTCCAAAGGAACGGAGATAGCTTGTATCCAACGATACGATCGAGAATCCTTCGGGCCTGTTGGGCATCTACTAAATTCTGATCGATTTCTCGAGGATTCTTTAACGCCTCTTCGATCGCACGTTTAGTAATTTCATGGAAAACTATTCTTTGGATTTTTAAGTCCTTATCAGCTTTTTTGAGCTTCTTGATCCCTAGTGCTTCTACTAAGTGCCAGGATATTGCTTCTCCTTCGCGGTCTTCGTCAGTAGCCAGAATAATCTCATCAGCTTTCTCGGCTAGTTTTTTCAGCTCGCTTACGTTCTTTCTGGCCTTAGTCGGGATAACGTATTTAGGCTCAAAATCGTTCTCTAGGTCAATCCCAAGATCTCCCTTGGGCAGATCTCTAACGTGGCCGTAGGAAGATTTAACGATAAAATCTCCGCCAAGGAAACGGGATATGGTTTTGGCTTTAGTTGGCGACTCAACTATGACTAAATTCATTTGGTGTTTATTTTATACTTACCAGGACCGACTTCTTTTATCAGGCCGTCCATCTCCATTAAGGACATAGTAGCCACAATTTTCTGAGCTTCTTTCCCCGTCTCATCTATAATAGCATCAATTGAGAGGGGGCTGTTGATATTAAGCATCTCTATTATTATATTTTCTAAGGGATTGCGACCAGTTATCTTGGTCTTATCAAGGCATATTTTTAAGTTCTGATATTCTTCTAAGATGTCGTCGGGATGAACGACCAACTTAGCACCTTTCTGAATTAGACTGTTTGGTCCGGCAGATTTGGGGGAGAATATATTACCTGGGATAGCGAATACATCTCTGCTTTGCTCCGCTGCCAGTCTTGCCGTGATTAGAGTGCCACTTCTCTCGTTCCCTTCGATAACCAATACGCCTAGCGACAAACCGCTAACGATCCGATTTCTACGTGGGAAAGTGAAGTCAGCAGCGGCAATATTACTCTCATATTCACTAATAATCAAGCCATCATTATTTAGTATGTCTATGGCGAGTCTGAAGTTCGTGGTTGGGCTGATGTACCTATCTTCGATGCTTGAGCCTAGAACGGCTATGGTTTTTCCGTGGACATCTAACGTGGTTTTGTGGGCTATGGCGTCTATCCCTAGGGCAAGCCCACTAACTATAGTGAAACTGTTCTGAGACAAAGTTCGGACAAAAAACTCGGCCGCTTCGCGACCGTATGGAGTTAATTTTCTGGTGCCGACCACACTAAAGCAGTCCGTCTTCAGCAACGTCTTGTTGCCACGACAATATAAAACTTTCGGTGGATCGGGTATGTGGGCCAGTAGCGGCGGATAATCCTTGGAGCCGATCTTAATTTTTTCGATGGTTGGCTTAATCATTGCATTAAAAATATTTGTTATCACGCCACCTGTCAATTTTTATTGGTGTGCAATTATTTTGATTTTAAAGCTTTTATATGGTTATAATTAGTAAAGATTAAGGGAAAAATATGAAATTATCAGTTATAATACCGGCCCATAACGAAGAGAAGAATATAGTCGGCACAGTCGATACTATAAATGGATATCTAGAGGATAAGAAGATTGATCACGAAATAATCGTAG
This sequence comes from Candidatus Yanofskybacteria bacterium, assembly GCA_003514055.1. Lineage (NCBI taxonomy): Bacteria > Candidatus Yanofskyibacteriota > Candidatus Yanofskyibacteriota bacterium. Next base: position 4,778 of record DOSG01000001.1, read on the forward strand.
TCGTTAATGGCTCTAAAGACAAGACTCTTGAGCTAGTGAAGTCTTTGCTGCCAAAGATCTCAACTTTAAAGCTGATCGAGCGTCTTGTCGGAGGCAAGGGCTTTGCGGTTAAAGAAGGTATGCTGCATGCTGATGGAGACTGCAGACTATTTACTGATGCTGACAACTCGACATCGATTGATCACATAGAGAAGATGATGCCATATTTTGAGAATGGATATGGGGTTGTCATCGGTTCGATTGCGGCCAAAGGTCACAAGGTAGCAGCAGGAAGCGAGCCTATGTGGCGAAGGGTTGCTGGCAAGATGGGCAATATATTCATACAGATTATGGCTGTTCCCGGCATTCATGATACTCAGCGTGGATTCAAGATATTTACGGCCAAGGCGGCCCAAGACATATTCCCAAGAATTACAATCGCTGGTTGGGGCTTCGATGTTGAAGTCTTGGCGTTGGCCAGGAAATTCGGCCACAAAATAAAAGAGGTTCCAGTCATATGGAAGAATGATCCAAACTCGCATGTAGGCTTAAAGGCGTATGTTCAGGTTCTAGTGGAAACTATGTCGGTGCGATTCAATTTAATAACTGGTAAATACAAATAATGAATCAATTCAGGCAGGATCCGATAACGGGAGAATGGGTTTTGATTGCAACTTCAAGGGCCAAGGGTCATTTTAAGAGTGGCGGGGAACAAATGAATAAGTTGATCGAGGGCTGTCCCTTCGAAGATCCACAAAAATCCGGGAATGAGGAGCCGATGCTGATTATTAATAGGGGTGAAGTCGTGGAATATAAAGCTGGAATCGATTGGACGACTCAGGTGTTGGTGAATAAAAATCCAGCCCTAACTCCAGGGTTATGTGGACCGATGTCTAAGTATGGCCCATTTAACACGTATGAGGCTCACGGTTTCCACGAATTAGTGATCACCAAAGATCACGATAAAAGTTTCCATAATTTTACGACCCAAGAAACTGTAGAAGTGCTCGAAGCTTATAAGATTCGCTACAACGAGATTGCCAGAGATGATTGTGGTGATTATATCCAGATAATCCATAATCACGGCTTGGGTGCTGGCGCTACGATCTATCATAATCATTCACAAATTTTTTCACTGCCAGTTCTTCCGACTGAAGTTAGAAAGAGTATGCGAGGCGCCGATGAATACTTCAAAAATCATGGCAAGAAAATTTATAATGAGATAATCGACTGGGAGAAGAGCGAGGCCAAGAGAATTATAGTTGAGAACGAGAGGTTCATCGCTCTATGTCCATTTGTATCTAAGGAAGCTTACGAGATTAAGATATTCCCTAAATTCGACAGCTCTAGTTTTGGCGATATCTTAGAATCTGATCTTCCGCAATTGGCGGAGATGATCAATATCGTTATGGCTAAGCTCGCCAAGGCCCTAGACAATCCGGATTATAATATTGTCATTCATACGGCCCCGGTCACTAAAGAGAACGGAGTTAATTACGATTATTATAAATGGCACGTGGAAATTCTTCCTAGGATGACTAAAGTTGGAGCCTTAGAATTGGGCATAAGTGTATACGTTAATGTGATAGATCCAGACGACGCCGCTAAGCTGCTAAGAGAAACTCAAATATAAAATGATTTCAAATATTATTTCCGTAGTTAGCTCATGGGCCTTGGCTTTTATAGATAAAACCGGCTATGTCGGAGTTTTTATCTTGTCGTTGGTTGAGAGCGCTGGTATCCCGGTACCGTCTGAAGTTGTTTTGCCTTTCTCTGGGTTCCTGGCCTATTCCGGTAGATTCTCTTTCTTGGCCGTAGTAGTCATCGCTACTCTGGCTAATTATTTCGGCTCAGTCATCCTCTTTCTGATCGGCAAAAGCGGGGGCCGCTGGTTGCTGGAAAGATATGGCAAGTTTTTATTAATATCGCGCCACGATTTGGAGGTTGGCGACAAATGGTTCTATCGTCACGGCGCTAAGGTGGCATTTTGGGGAAGATTACTGCCCATAGTCAGAACTTTTATTTCTTTACCGGCGGGCATGGCTAGGATGGATTTTGGCAAGTTCTCTGCCTACACTTTAGCTGGAGCGTTCCCGTGGAATTTACTGCTTGCCTATGTTGGCTTCAAGGCTGGTGCCAACTGGAATATACTAAGAGCGTATTTCCACAAAGCTGATTATGCGATTGTTGGGGTGTCAGCAATCTTGTTATCGTGGTTTTTATATAAAAAATATGAACAAAGAAAAGTTAATAGTATCTAACTGGAAAAATTACATTGCGAATCAGGCCCAAGCCCAAGAAATATTGGACGCCGTTAACGACTTGCTTGAATCTCGAGGCGAGAACGGAGAGCTTTCTCTAGTTTTCTGTCCCGATGAGAGCTTGATTGTTTCGACCTCAGAGCTGCTCCAAAAATCTCATCTTGAGAATTCAGCATTTTTAGGAGTTCAAGATTTATTGGACGATTATCCAGCTGGGCTGCAATACGTGATCTTGGGGCATTCGAGTAAGCGGTGGCCGACTGTCGGCGACGGAGAGACTAGCGTATCGATTAATTCCAAGATAAAAAGATCGCTCGAGAAGGAGTTGACGCCGATAGTATGCATTGGCGAAAAAGACAAGGGTGTCGATGCCGAAGATTTTATAAAAAATCAAATAAATAAAACCTTTGCTGGACTAACTCCAGATCAGGTGCAAAATTGTATCATCGTCTATGAGCCAGTCTGGGCTATAAGCGGAAATCCCGATGCCCAAGCCGATAATCCCATAGATGCCTCGAATAAGATTCAAATTATCAGAGATTACATTCGAGCTGATTGGGACTTAGAAGATGACGTGATGGTTCTGTATGGTGGCTCAGTATCGTCAGATAATGTCGTAGAATTTATCAGTAAAGAGAATATAGCTGGCGTGCTCATCGGTAGGGCGAGTACTCAGAAGGAAGAGTTCTCTGGTATACTCAACAAATTATTTGCGATGCAATAATGAAAACCATAAAAGAGATCGGAAATATTAGGGGCAAGAGGATCCTGGTTAGGGCGGATCTAGACGTGGCCGTTGTGGCCGGCCAGATATCTGAGAGTTTTAGAATGGAGAAACAAAAAGAGACCATTGATTACATCGTAAATAACGGTGGCAAGGTGGTGATGGCTGGTCATATCTCAGATATTGATTCATTTGGAACATTGATCGGGCAGATCGAAACAATACTTGGACGTAAGATTGTTTTAATTAAAGATTTAGCTGCCATTAAGAGCTTTCTTCGTGATAGTGCTTTGCCGGTAGGACTGCTGGAGAACATCAGAAAGTTTGAAGGCGAAAGAGAGAACTCCGAAGATTTTGCCAAAAGATTAGGGCTCGGTTTCGATATATATATCAACAATGCCTTTGCTGTCTGTCATAGGAATCAGGCCTCGATATCTGCGATAACTAAATTTTTGCCATCGTTTGCTGGTTTTCAGCTAGAGAAAGAAATATTGAGCTTGAGAGAATCTCTCGATGCGCCAACGTCCGGGAAGGTAATTATCATGGGCGGAGCCAAGGCTGAATCAAAAATACCGGTGATAAAAGCCTTTCTCAGGCGCTCTGACAGGATATTAATTGGTGGAGTAATCGCCAACGATTATCTAAAAGCCAAGGGATTCGAGGTGGGCGAGTCGAAGGTTGATGCCGATGTTGCCAAATTATTTATCGGCGTGGACTTGAATGATCCCAAGATACTAGTACCTAGGGATTTTGTAATAAGTGATAAGAAAATTTTGGACATAGGTCCGAAGACGATCGAAGAGTTCACTTCCATTATTAAGAGCGCAAAAATGATCATTTGGAATGGTCCGGTGGGCATGTTCGAGGACGACAGGTTCAGCGAAGGAACGAGAAGAATCGCCGAAGCGGTGGCTACCATTAGTGAAACGATAGTTGGCGGCGGAGATACGATCTCGGCCGTTGATAAATATGGTTTATTTGATAAATATAAATTTATATCAACCGGTGGGGGTGCCATGTTAGAATTTCTGGCTGGTAATGTTCTTCCGGGGATTGTGGCCTTAAATAAATAATGACTAAATTCAAAGAAAATAGAGATATCGATAGGGCGATTGGTGATAATAAGAAAATTATAGTTTTTTATCACAAGGATTGTACTGACGGATTTTGTGGAGCCTGGGCGGCTTGGATGAAATTTGGCGATACCGCTGAGTATGTCGGCATAGAGCCCAATGCTAAAGCTCCCCTAGTAAATGATAAGGAAATCTACACTATTGATGTCGGCTTTTTGGCGGAAGAGAATGTGGTGCTAATGGCCAATAATATAAGGCTGACATCGATTGATCATCATGTTAGTAGAAAAGATTCTGTACCAATGACTCAAGATTATTCTTTTGACTTAGAACATTCAGGTTGTGTGTTGGCTTGGCAGTACTTCCATCCTGAGAAACCGGTGCCAAAACTTTTATCTAGAGTGGAGGATTTCGATCTCTGGAGGTTCAGATTGATCGGAACTGATGCCATAGTCTCCTTCCTTGATTTATATGATTTCAATTTCGATATCTATTCGAAATTAATCGAAGACTTTGAAGACGATAAAAAGGTCGCTGGATTTATAGAAAAAGGCAAACTTTTATTAGAGTACGAAAATAAACAAGTAGATAGAGCCGTGAGTAACAATGCTCAGCTTGCAATCTTTGAGGGCATTAAGACTTATGTCGTCAATGCGCATGTATATCATTCGAGGATTGGCGCGAGATTGGCAGAAATTCTACCGCCGATGGCTCTAATTTGGCACGAGAAAAGACATAGGCGCTATGTCTCTCTAAGATCGGATGGTACCGTTGATGTATCTGCTATGGCTGCCAAATATGGCGGCGGTGGGCATAGGGCTTCTGCTGGTTTTACTTTTGAGTTAGGCGAAAGATTTCCGTGGGAATATATTAATGAATAAAAAGATATATGGATAAAATTATTATACACACAGATGGTGGGTCGAGAGGGAATCCTGGCGAGGCGGCGATTGGCGTGGTTATTGATGGCCCGCTTACTGGGAAAAAGGAATATGGAGAGTATCTTGGGCGTGCTACTAATAATCAGGCCGAATATCAGGCGCTAATATTTGCGTTGAAGAAGGTAAAGCAGTTGGTCGGATCTGATAAGTGCAAGGATGTAACCGTCGAATGCTTTCTCGATAGTGAGCTGATAGTCAAGCAGATGAACGGCGAGTACAAAATTAAGGACGAGAGCATAAAAGAATATTTCTTGGAAATCTGGAATCTGAAAATCGATTTTGGTAAAGTGACATTCAGGCATGTTTTCAGAGAGAAAAATACAGAGGCCGATAGACTGGTCAACCGGGTTCTGGATCGCGAGGACAATAAATTGGCAATATAATTCGAAGACAAGTTGAGTCAAGAGGCGGCCTGATGGCTGCCTCTTGACGTATAAGGAATTTAGCGTAGAATGTTGGACAGTGTCTCAATCTTGGAGGTGGCTCAAATGCAGACGGGTAAAAGAAAAGATCTGGGACCTGATGGACTTTACGGTTTTTTGAAAAATCTATTGCCGGAATCGAAATTCACCATCGCCGAGCTAACTGGTTTGGCCAATAGGGAGCTTCTTAAGCAGAACCTATTCGATGTTTCGACTCAGTCGGTGTATAAGGTCGTGGTTAGGATGATGGGGAAGGGATTGGTGTCTGTAGCGAGCTCAAGTATTGACAAGAGGAATAGATCATTCGTGGCGAAGTTCATTCGAGAAGCTCCAATCGGCTTGCTCGTCATCGACAAAACGCCTCCGACGAGCGAAAATGTTACGAAATTGATGGCTGAAGTTGGTGACAAGATCGAAGTTGAAACCGCAGTTGCGAAGACTACGGTTATCAGCAAGGAGATAAGCGAAAGAATCGCCGCTCTTAATAAAATGAAAGAAGAGCTTGATCAGCTACTAGCTGGCGATGTTATTTCCGAGACGCGCGAGAAGCTCAATCAGTTAAGAAGCGAGATTGAGGCATTGGCCGAATTAGCGGGAGCCATAGTGTGTTTCGATTGTAAACTGAAGAGAGAAAAGATGACCACCGACAGGGTGATGTTGTTTAATGCTTCTGACAGATTAAAGGCTAGGGAAGCTCGTTTGGCGGCTGACGCTCTTCGGGGCGGTCCGGCAGCTGTTGTTCATTCCAAGTAAAGTATCAATTCTGAGGGCGAAAGCCCTCTTTTTTCATCCGAAAAAGTGTGCTATAATATGTATGTCCTCGTAAACTAAGCAATCGCTCTTATCGCAAGATAGGGGAGGAAAGTCCGAGCACTACTCCGCGAGCGTAAGCGAGCGGATAAAACGGTAGCGGGTAACGCCCGTCGCTAGTAATAGTAGAGGTGCGAGCAGAGACGTCTTGCCTCGAAAGGGGCGGAAGATTAAACCCAAGTTTTTGCCAAATTGTCAGAAACTAATGTCTAGCCTTGATTCGGGTGAATAAGATCAAGGGTGAAACGGCTAAATCCTTACTGGGGTGCAAGATCAGCGTTTCCGGCTTCGGCAACCGCTGGAGCCGGATTCGAAAAGTTAGATCGCTCGAGCTTATTGGTAACAATGAGCCCAGATAAATGATTGCTCTCGACAGAACTCGGCTTACTGTTTACGGGGACACCTAAAAATCCGCCAGAGGCGGATTTTTAGTAACCAAAACCTTAAATTGAAATAAAAGACCGATTGTGGTAATTTTGGGCCATAAACCATGAAAAAATCAGATCTATTTTTTAACGTAACGCGCCTACCGGCTGATTTCTTGATGCTCGTAGGTGCTGGCGTGGCCACGTATGTTTTAAGAACTAGAATCTTATCTGCTTTCAGGCCGGTTCTTTTTACTTTCAATCTACCTCTTTCTCAGTATATATATCTAGTCTTATTCGTATCAATCCTGTTTCTAGCGGCTTATGCGATGTCTGGCCTTTACTCAATGAAGATAAAAATGGGTAAGGCGGAAGAGCTTTCGAAAATTGCCATAGCTTCTTCAGCTGGAATTATGGCGGTTATAGTTGCCATCTTCTTGAGGCAGGAGCTTTTTAATTCCAGATTCCTGGTTATGGGCTATTGGTTTCTAGCTATCATTTTCGTTTTTATCGGGCGGCTAATCATTAGGCTAATACAAAGATATTCAGTTTCGAAGTATGGATTCGGCACTCACAGGGTGTTAATAGTTGGAAGCGACGAAGTGGCTAATAATATCGGACAGAATATAAGGAGTGACCCGGCTTGTGGGTACAGGATAATCGGTCAGCTAGCTAGCCCAGAGATCCTAGAAGTCAGCGATTATATGCATAGGGGATTAGAGGAGATTATTCTAGCCGATTCTAACTATCCGACAGAAAGGATAGCTGAGCTAGTTGATTTTTGCCACGAGAATCATCTGGTTTTCAAATTTGTCCCCAATTTATATCAAACTTTAACTTCAAATTTTAGCATCGATATCATAGATAAATATCCCATCATAGAGCTAAAGAGAACACCGATGGATGGCTGGGGCAAGGTAGCCAAGAGGTCTTTAGATATAGTCTCCGGCGTGCTTGGCTTAATATTGCTATCTCCAGTTTTAGGCGTATTTGCTTTTGCTATTAAATGGGGTACCGAGGGCCCCGTATTTGTGAAGCTTAAGAGAATAAGTAAGAATAAAAGCTTCGATTTATACAAGCTCAGATCTATGGTGAATAACGCTGAAGAATTAAAGCCATACCTCCAGCAATTTAACGAGAGAAGCGATGGGCCGCTGTTTAAAATAAAAGAAGATCCAAGAGTGACTAGTGTCGGTCGTTTTATTAGAAAATACAGGATAGACGAATTGCCACAGTTCTGGAATATATTGAAAGGCGATATTAGCCTTGTTGGTCCTAGGCCACATCAACCAGACGAGATAGCTAAGTATGAGAAAAGGCATAGAAAGGTTCTGGCGATAAAGGCCGGAGCAACGGGTTTAGCTCAAGTTTCTGGCAGTTCCGATTTGCCGTTTGATCGTGAAGTGGCGCTTGATAGTTTTTATATTGAGAATTGGTCATTGTTACTAGACCTAAAGATAGCGATTAAGACGATTTTCAAAGTTTTTAAAGATAGATCGGCGGCATAAGACGAGTCTTGTTAGAAGTCGTCCTAATGTGTCTGCGGGGTCGTATAATTAAAATTGTGGGGCTGATAACTTCTAGCTGGATGAAAATAGCTTTTGTACATGAATATCTCAATCAGTTTGGTGGAGCCGAAAGAATGCTTCAGGTTTTGTGTTCCATATTTCCTAACGCGCCAATCTATACGTTAATGTATGATCGTGAGGCGACGGGGGGCATATTCGATGGCAAAGTAGTCAGGACATCTTTCCTCCAGAATTTTCCTTTTGCCAAGAAGCATCACCACTTATTCCCGTTGCTGATGCCTTTGGGCATCGAGCAGTTTGATTTTTCGCAGTTTGATGTTGTCATCTCGATATCTGCGTCATTTGCTAAGGGCATTATAACTAAGCCAGCGACTCGACATATCTGCTTGTGCCTGACGCCTCCAAGATTTCTGTGGGATAATAGCCAAAAATTCATGGAAGAATTTGGGTACCCATCTTTTATTAAAAGAATTATTCCGCCATTCATAACTTATTTGAGAATCTGGGACAAGGAAGCGTCGTGTAGGGTAGATGATTTTTGGTCAATATCTAAATTCGTAAAGGATAGGGTCAGGAAATATTACAATAGGGACTCCGAACTAATATATCCGCCGGTTAATGTGTCTAAATTTAATATTTCGAATGAAGTCGGAGATTATTTCCTTATGGTCGGCAGGCTCGTTTCATATAAAAGATTTGATCTTGCCGTGCGTGCCTTTAATAAGCTCGGTTTGCCGCTAAAGGTAATTGGGATTGGTCCCGAGATGAACAAACTGAAAAAAATTTCCAAAAAGAATGTTGAGTTTCTTGGTCTTGTGTCGGACGAGATTCTGGCCAAATATTATTCCGAAGCTAGGGCCTTAGTATTTCCGCAAGAGGAAGATTTCGGCATTGTCCCCTTGGAGTCTATGGCTTCTGGTCGCCCAGTCGTTGCTTTCAGAGGCGGCGGGGCTGTTGAGACTGTTATTGGCGACAAGACGGGCGTATTCTTTGACGAGCAGAGCGAAGAATCTATTATAGATTCAATTCGTAAATTTAATGACATGAGATTTGATCCAGCGGTATGTCGATCTAGGGCAGAAGAATTCGATACTGGTATCTTCAGGAAAAATGTTTTACATAAGTTAGGCATATGACGATTGGAATAGACATTCGTATGCTGGCCAATAAGCGTAAAAGTGGTATCGAAGAATATACCGAGAATCTGCTTTCGCACATGCTCTTTATCGATACGAGTATTAAGTTTAAATTATTCTATAGCTCATTCCGCGATCACATAGGAGATTATTCGTGGCTTAATCTTCCGAACGTAGATCTTGTAGACTACAAAATTCCAAATAATCTACTTTTCGGTTCTGCTAGAGTCTTTAACTGGCCATTTATGGATGAGCTTATGGATGGAGCGGACGTATTCTTTTCGCCTCATTTTTTCCTTGCCCCGTTATCTAAAGGATGCAAGAGGGTTACGACTATCCATGATCTGTCATTCGCATCTTTCCCAGAATATTTTTCGGCTAGGCAGAATATATGGCATAGAATTGAAATGTCGCCATCTAAACAGTTTAAATCGTCAGATAAGATTATCGCTGTATCCAAATCTACTAAAGACGACTTAGCTAGTAAATACGACATTGATCCCGCCAGGATAAATGTCGTGCATTCTGGGATTTCGGACAATATCGCTAGGCCCACCGATGAGAATCTAGAGAAATTTAGGCTTAATAAGGGATTACCGGAAAAATTTATTCTATTTTTGGGGAAACTTGAACCGAGGAAAAATGTTGTGGCCTTAATCAGGGCTTTTAATATGCTTAAATTACAGACGGGTTTCGAAGATCTGAATCTTGTCATCGCTGGGACAAGGGGCTGGTTATCTCAATCGATTTTCAAAGAAGTTGCGGCTTCGCCATATAAAAGCCAAATAGTGCTTACCGGACACGTAGTGGACGATGACAGGAGTTTCTATTATAGCTTAGCATCTGTTTTTGTGTATCCATCTTTATTCGAAGGCTTTGGCTTTCCGCCGCTTGAAGCGATGCGTTGCGGAACCCCTGTTGTCGTCTCCAATAACTCGTCGTTACCAGAAGTAGCGGGCGATGCCAGTATAATGGTCGATCCTAGAAGCGTAGATGAGGTTGCCTTTAGTGTACGGCAAGTTTTAGTAGATCGTGAGCTGAGAGCTAGCCTTGTTGAGCTAGGGGCTAAGCGTGCCGCTCAGTTCACTTGGCAAAAAGCTGCCGAAGAAACGCTAGATATAATTATCCACGCATAAATTACTCAATTTAGTTGTATAATGACTATGTATGCCCCTAGAAAAGAATAAAGTAATTGGGGCGATGTTTGACGTAAAACCAGTCGATAATACTGGCCGCGTTGATTTATCCAAAATGTCCCAGATTGGGCCAGTTTTGCATTTAAAAAAGAATTCCCTAGAAAATGGATTTTTCATTCGCGAATGGGATGGCGGAGCTGCTGGTAGGGTGACTGTGCGTGTAATTAAAAAAAATATTCCAAGACATGATAGCTTGGACCCCAAGCGTGTTCGATTCGCATCTGATTTAGAGAGAACTATAAACGATGAGATGGAACCAATAGTGACCCTGGCTAGCATTGGTGGCATTGTCCACGGCAATGATTTAATCTCTAAGCCTCGACTTAGGCCAATACAAAACCTTCTAAATACAAGCACAGAAACTCCAAGAGAAATCCTTGAGCAAGAGAGGATCATAAACGAAATTTCGAAGCCAGTCAGTAGAAATTCTGACTTNNAGAAAAGCCGAAATAGATTTGTGGCTAGAAAACTTACAAAATAGTAGGACTAAAATTGATTACACAAGACCATCGAGGAGCAGATTTATTTCCTTTGGTAGGATTCTATCATGGAAGAATCTCCTGATCATAATGGGGATAGCCGTAGTCATCTTTTTTGTCGCTAGGCACGGTTTTAATCTTAAGAATGAAATTATTAGTGAGGGCAATGCGGCGGTTAAGAACTTAGAAGATGCCAAGGATAAAATTGCAAGCATGGATTTCCTGGGCGCCTCTGACAGCTTCGCGGATGCTTATGAAGAATTTACTAAGGCTGGTGAGGGTCTAAATTTCATGGGTGCGAGTCTTGGTTCTCTTATAGCCGATTTACCGGGTGCTGAGAAAATTAAATCGGCAAATAATTTGATTGAAGCCGGCAAATTAATCGCAGATTCGGGCAAGGCTATGTCTAAGGCCATGGAGGTTATCTCCCAGACTGGCCTTATTCTGAACCCGACTACTCAGGGTGGAGGTTCAATCGGGAAGATGCTTGGCTCACTCAAGAACGGCCTAGCCGTCTCGGCCGCTAATTTAAAGAAGGCTGAAGTTCTATTGGCAGATGTAGATCCCAGCGCTTTGCCAGAAGAAAAAAGGACTGTGTTTATTAGCATGAAGTCTGAGCTGCCGTTGTTCAACAATCTAATTAGCAATAGCGTTGACTATGCCGCTTTCCTAGAAGAATTAGTTGGGCTCAAAGGCATAAAAAGATATCTGTTGTTATTCCAGAACCCGGCCGAGTTAAGAGCTACTGGTGGTTTCCCGGGCAGTTACGCCACGGTTACGTTCCAGGACGGATCATTGAAGCAGTTTATAGTGGATGACGTATACAATTTAGATGGTCAGCTGAAGGAAAATATTATACCCCCAGCACAGATGCAGCACATAACTCCGACTTGGGGTATGCGTGATGCTAACTGGTTTGTAGATTTTCCAACTTCGGCTAAAAAAGTTGCGTGGTTTTATAAAAAAGAAAGTAATGGGCTAGATGTAGATGGAGTAATCACGATTAGCCCCAATATAATATCGAAGATACTTGAGATCGTTGGCCCAATCGATATGCCTGAATACAACATGAAGATCGATAGTAAGAATTTTGCGACTGCAATCCAGAGTGAAGTTGAATATGGCGAGAATAGGGCGCAGCCCAAGAAGATATTAATGGATATGGCCCCTCGTCTTCTAGCTAAAATATATTTATCCGACAAGGAGGAGTGGTTAAATATTTTCGATACTTTTGTATCGAGCATGGAGAAAAAAGATATCCTCATGTATTTCAAGGGTCTAAGTCTTCAGTCATTCGCTTTTGACAAGGGTTTCAGCGGGCAAATCAAAAAAGTCGAGGGAGACTACTTGATGGTTAACTTCACCAACGTAAAAGGATCGAAGACTGATGCTGTAACCGATACGTCTATCAAGCTGAATACGAAGCTAGCCGAAGATGTCTCTACGCACATGCTAACAATAGCCAGAACTCATAACGGCGGAAAGAGCGAATTTGGTTTCTATAATAAGCAAAATCCAGCATATGTCAGAGTCTTAGTGCCGGAGGGTTCTGAGCTGATTAGTATATCTGGGAACAAGCTGCCGGATTTTAAGCCCTTAGTCGATTATTCAAAGGCACAATTTAAGAGAGATGACGATCTGTTCGCTTTGGAATCTTCTCAGTATTTGGATCAAGAGAAAGGCGTAACTATATCCAAAGAAGCGGGTAAAACAGTTTTTGCTTTTTGGATGATCATTGATCCTCAAAAAACCGAGACAATAAATATTGAGTACTCTGTACCGAGAAAGGCAGGCGCCAAGGGCTACGAAACATTCATTCAGAAGCAGCCTGGCTTAAAAGTTGATAGTTTTGAGTTCTCCTTGGATAGATCTGAAGGAGCTAAGGTGGTGGGATCGCAACCGGTATTGAATAAGGTTGGCGATAAATATATTCTAAACGGTGAACTGGAAAATGACCTATCAATTAAAGTGAATTTTGAATAGGCTAACTGCTATATTTAAGGGTTCTACGGGTAAGATATATCAAGCCGGAGCAATTCTGGCTTTTTTTAGCTTGGCCTCAAGGTTGGTCGGACTTTTGAGGGATCGCATCTTGGCGGCAGATTTTGGCGCTTCGCGATCACTTGATATTTACTACAGTGCTTTTAAAATTCCAGATTTCATTTTTAATCTAATAGTTTTAGGTGCCGTTTCGTCAGCTTTTATACCAGTATTTATCGAAAGCTATAGGCTCGACAAGATCAGGGCTTGGCGATTGGCTCAGAACTTTCTGTCGGCAATAGCTTGCCTTGTTGTTGTATTCTGTTGCCTGGTGTTCGTATTTATCAGGCCCTTATCCTCAATATTGATGCCTGGTTTTGCTGGCGCTGATCGAGAGCTGGCTATGCTTCTTACGCGATTGATGCTGTTGAGTCCGATAATATTCTCTATAAGCACGGTCGTGGGATCAGTACTCCAGGCTCTGGAAAGATTCTGGGCCTATGCTCTTGCGCCAGTATTCTATAACTTGGGCATTATCGTCGGCGCGATATTTTTTGTGCCCATGCTCGCCAGCCGTGGGATTAACGAGGTTTACGGTCTTGGCTTTGGGGTGATCTTGGGTGCGACACTACATCTATCGGTGCAATTGCCGTCGGCTATCCATGTTGGATTTAGATTTAGACTTATTTTTGACTGGGCCGATGAAGGGTTGAGAAAAATATTCAGATTAATGTTGCCACGCACGATTGGCCTTGGCGCCTATAGCCTAGACGCCGTGATCACTAATGCGATCGCTACGACCATGACCGCGGGTAGTATTACGATTTTGAACCTAGCTAATAATCTTCAATTTGTCCCGATATCGGTCATAGGTATTTCGATGGCCACAGCCGTTTTCCCGGCGTTGTCTTCTCATGCTTCTGGCCAAGAAAAGAGAGATTTTACGTATAAGCTCAGAGACACACTAAAGAAAACGTTTTATATCGTTTCGATGCTGGCCGTCCTGATGGCCGCGTTGAGCTATCCGATCATAAAATTGCTCTTTGGTACTGGCTCATTCGGCGGAGTCAACATCAGAGAGACGGCATTCGTGCTGAGTATATTTATGATTGGAGTCGTTGCCCAAAGCTTAGTGCCGATTCTGTCGCGGGCATTCTATGCAATCCAGAATACTCGCACCCCCGTAATCGCAGCGATTATTACCATATCTCTAAATATAATTCTTAGCCTAGTCTTCTCTTTTGTTTTTCATTGGGGCGTCCGCGGGTTGGCGCTAGCCTTTTCCATATCTGGAAATCTAAACTTTTTAATACTCTGGTATCTGTTCAATTCAAAGATAAAGAAGATTTGAAAAAGTAGCTAATTTAATGTAGCTTATCCCTATGGTAATAGCTGAATTGAATGAATAATATACGTAATTTCTGCATTATCGCTCATATAGATCATGGAAAATCGACCCTTGCGGATCGATTTTTAGAGCTGACCGGGACCGTCGAGAAAAGAAAGATGCACGAGCAGTATCTAGATACGATGGATCTCGAGAGAGAAAGGGGTATTACCATCAAGCTCCAGCCAGTGCGAATGAATTATAGATATAACAACGAAGATTACATTTTAAATCTTATTGATACGCCCGGGCATGTAGATTTTTCATACGAGGTTTCACGATCTCTTGCGGCCGTGGAGGGAGCAGTTCTTCTAGTTGATGCCACTAAAGGTGTGCAGGCTCAAACATTAGCTAACCTACATTTAGCCCAACAGCAGGGATTAAAAATAATTCCCGTTATAAACAAAATAGATTTACCGAATGCTCGAGTCGAACATGTTCGAGAAGAACTGTCGTATCTATTGGGAGTCGAACCAGAAGAAATAATAGAAGCATCTGGTAAAAGCGGTGAGAACATCGAGCTCATTCTGCAGAAGATTATTAAGGACGTGCCTGCGCCAGACAAAAAGTATGATCGTGAGAAGCTAAGAGCCCTAGTCTTCGATTCCACGTTTGATGCCTATAAGGGCGTGATAGCTTTTATTCGAGTCTTCGCCGGATCGGTTAAAAGGGGTGATAAGGTGATGGCCTATGCTACAAGGGCACACGTTGAAGTTCTGGAGTCTGGCTATTTCTCGCCATCTTTCGTCCCGGGTAAGGAGATACACAATGGTGAGACGGGCTACATAGCCACTGGTCTGAAAGATCCGGGACAGATTAGAGTTGGGGACACGATTACTATACAGGCAGATGATCCCAGTTTTATTCCACTGGCTGGATATAAAGAACCGAGGCCCATGGTGTTCGCTAGTTTTTTCCCAGAATCGAGCGACGATTTTGATCTGCTTAAGGATGCGCTTTCAAAGCTAAAACTTACGGATGCGTCGCTTAACTATGAGCCAGAAGCGTCCGCCGGCTTAGGCAGAGGATTTAGAGTTGGTTTTTTGGGCATGCTTCATGTGGAGATAATATCTGAAAGACTCAGGCGTGAATTCGGTTTGAGTTTAATTATTTCAACGCCGTCTGTAGAGTACGCGGTTAAATTGACAAACGGCGAAGGAATAAGAGTTCGTTCCGCCGCCATGTTGCCAGATTTTTCTAGAATTACTGAGCTGTCCGAGCCGGTGGTTGATCTAGAGATCATTGCTCCAGCAGAATATCTGGGTAGCGTTATGGAGCTTGTGGCTACTTATCGCAACACTTACAAGGCTACTGATTACATAGGAAGAGAGACGGCCTTAATTAAATACCGCATGCCTTTGGCCGAGATTATTACTGATTTTTATGACAAGCTAAAAAGCGTTTCTTCCGGTTACGCATCTATGAGTTACGAGCCAAGTGGGATGGAGAAGGGCGACCTAGTAAGGCTCGATATTCTAATTGCTGGAGACATAGTCGAGCCATTTTCTAAAATCGTGGCCAAGGAAAAGGCATTCTACGAAGGTCGCTATCTGGTGGCCAAACTAAAGACGGTTGTCCCGCCTCAGTGGTTCCAAGTAACGATACAGGCGGCTATTGGGAGTAAAATAATCGCCCGTGAAGATATTAGAGCTCGCAGGAAGGACGTAACCGGTTACTTGTATGGCGGAGACATAACTAGAAAGATGAAACTGCTCGAGAAGCAGAAGAAAGGCAAGAAAAAGATGAAGGAAAGTGGCAAAGTAAATTTACCCCAAGAAGTATTCTTGAAGATGCTAAAAAGATAAGTGCGCAAAAGGCCCCCGAAGGGGGCCTTTTGGTGAAAAACTAAAAAACTAGTAAAATGCTGGTAGGATCAAGAAGAAGACCATCGATATGGCGACCAAAAGGGAGACGATCGTCCAGACTACTTGAATTGATTTTTTACTCATCATTGTAATATAAATTTATTATATACTGCCGCTTTTGGCAAGCCGATATGATCCAGAAAGTTTTTAAATCTAAATATTTTACAGTAGTAGTCGTGCTTTTGTTATTCTGGGCGGCGTATTTGATCATCGGTGCGAGTATGCGACGATCAGATGTCGAGGATAAGATAGTCGACCTAGAGAACAAAGCCAGCGAGATTGAGAAGAGCAACAAATATTTAGAAAGAATCATGACTTATATAAAAACGCCAGCTTTCCTTGAAAGAGAGGCTAGGATTAAGTTAAACTATAAGTCAGCCGATGAGAACGTAGCTTTTATATATATGAACAATGAGAGCAAGGATCGAGTGGATGATGTCCAGTCGATAGCGGCCATGTCCAATCCGCAGAGGTGGTGGAATTGGTTGATGGGCAGATAATATCGCGGGTGTAGTACAGTGGTAGTACGCTTGCTTCCCAAGCAAAGAACGGGAGTTCGATTCTCCTCACCCGCTCAAAATTGATAAGTCAATTTTGGGCTTGAAGAATCGAACGCCGGAGCGATGTTGCGCCAGTAGGCGCAACCGTGAGGCGGTGGCCAGCCCGAGACGTGCGACGGCGCGGCGAGAGGCGAGGCCGATTCTCCTCACCCGCTCAAAATTGATAAGTCAATTTTTGAGGTATAATGATATATGATCAAACACACAACTATAACTATTGAATCGAAGTCGGAACCGGAATTTATTGACATAAGCGACCAGGTCTCTGATTTTGTTAAAGAATCTGGGGTTAACCATGGCTTGATTAATGTCCAGAGTATGCACACTTCGGCGGCGCTATTAGTAAACGAAAACGAACCACTGTTACTCAAGGACTTGGCCACGCATTTTGACAAGTTATCGCCGAAGACTATTGAGTACAATCACGACAATATGACCGTAAGGACTGTAAACGTGTGCGAGGGTGAGTGTGCCAATGGTTATGCCCATTGCCGCGCGGCCCATTTAATGAGTAACGTGACTATGAATATAATTGATGGTAAGCTCCAACTTGGCCAATGGCAAAGGATACTATTCGCAGAGTTAGACAGGCCAAGAACGAGAACGATCCAGTTAATGATAGTAGGCGAGTAGATAGGCTTTCGCCACCTTAGCTCAGCTGGTAGAGCAACACTTTCGTAAAGTGGAGGTCCCCGGTTCGATTCCGGGAGGTGGCTCCAAAAAATAGTGAAACTTATATTGCCAATACCACGCTACTGTGGTATTGTGCGTTATCTGTCCCTTGGAGGTACAATCGTGACACGATCTAGCCAGGGTATATACATGGTCCAGTTTCTTAAGTCATTTCTGGTGTGGGATATTGTCAGGCGTGATGCCGTGGATATTCCTGCTATATTTGCAGGTTGGTATTTGCTACTAAAGTTGGTAGGAGGCTCAATCAGCTCTTTTAGTATTTTATTCTTTGTTTTTGTAGCTATTCCGTTCATCCATTTCGTTAATTTCAATATTCGCCATGTCTCTGCTGACGATATAGATACAGGGCCCGACAAGTAGTCGGGCTTTTATATTGACGACTTCCATATCTTAATGTATGATCTTGGCAACGTTCTTTTACTTGGAGGTGAACGGTGGAAGCTTCAAAGAAGGACAATGTATTTCCAATATACCTCGTTACATCGAAAAGTCAGCACAAGCTGGCCATGACCTTCGTCAGGTTTCAGGAGCATTTCGAGTCTCCTGAATTCGCTGGTAAAGTATTTACTCTTGAGGAGTTTGCCGATTGGTACGCCAGTCAGCACGATGATTTTTTTAGCTATTCTGATGATTGGGGTGGATTTAATGTCCCGTCGTGGGTGGTAGACAAGTTTCGTGCGGGCTTATTCGATCCACTTAGCCAGAAGGAAAAACATTTTCTCGATTTAACGAATGTAACTGGTCGGGCATACTTTATTGGCATGAGTACCGCAAAGGGCATAAAGATTGGAACGCTAAGACATGAAGTTGTTCATGGTTTGCAGTATGTTGGTCCGCGTGATTTCAACAATGTCGTAAACGGCTATGTTGTGTCATCTTGGAAGGATTCAGTTTTCTCGAAAGATTGGGAAAAGCTATTCAAGAAGCTAAGGGCCATGGGTTACGATAATAATGTGTTGGTTGACGAGGCCATAGCCTATTTGACCACCGGTTTGGCCGGAGAACTCAATGGTCTTAGTATTAAATTTGTAAAGATTACGCGCGATAAATTGCGGGCACACTTCAAGGAGCATTTTGGTTTCTCGATTCATCGAGCAGATGCGGTGGATATATTAAACAGAATTCATATCATCAATTTGGATAGTGCGGCGTAGCGGCCCCGAAGGGGCCGCTTTTTTGTTGAAAAAATAGTCGGAAAAGCATAAGATTAGTCACGATGGAATATGAGAAGAATAGGGCCATTCTAAACATATATGCTGGCGCTGGCGGTGTTGATGCTCAGGACTGGGCTTCAATGCTTTTGAGAATGTATCAGCGCTATGCCCAGAAGAAAGACTGGAAGTTTGTTTTGTTGTCAGAATCTTTTGGCGAGCAAAAAGGCATTAAGTCGGTCTCGTTTGAGATAACAGGTGAAGATGTATATGAAATTTTAAAAAACGAGAATGGTGTTCATCGTCTGGTACGCATCTCGCCCTTCTCGGCGAAGAACTTAAGGCACACTTCGTTTGCATTGGTGGAAGCATTGCCTGAGATAATAGCTCACAACATTAAGATTGATCAAAAAGATTTACGAATAGATACCTACAGATCATCTGGCCCGGGCGGGCAGAATGTAAATAAGCTAGAGACGGCAGTCAGGGTAACCCATACTCCGACTGGCATCTCAGTAGCAGTCCAATCGGAGAGATCGCAAGCTCAAAATAAAGAGAAGGCAATTCAGGTGTTATATTCTAAGCTATCAAAAAAAGTTGAAGAGAAAAATGCCAAAGAGATATCTGATCTAAGGGCCGAGCCCGGATCAATTGAATGGGGAAGTCAGATTAGATCGTATGTCCTTCATCCGTATCAAATGGTCAAAGACCATAGGACAGGCGTAAAGATTTCTCAGCCAGACAAGGTTCTTGATGGTGACCTTGATAAGTTGATTGAAGCCAAGGCAAAATTGGGGCATAATGATATGGAATGATAAAGATCCACCATACATCTTTTATATATGATGACGAATTTGAGGCCTTACGTGATATAAATCTGGAGATAAAGCATGGCGAATTCGTCTCTCTAGTCGGACCATCAGGTTCTGGAAAATCAACTCTACTAAAACTATTAACTCGCGAAGTACTGCCCACGGATGGAGAAATCCTAATTGATGGGATTGATCTAGGCGAGCTTTCGGCTAGAGACATACCGCATCTTAGGAGGAAGATAGGCACCGTCTATCAGGATTTTAAATTACTATCAGCCAAGAATGCATTTGAGAACGTTGCCTTCGCCATGGAAGTATGTGGCGCCGATAAAGAGGATGTTGATCGTGACGTGCCTAAGCTTTTAAATATTGTTGGCTTGTCTGATAAGGCTAATAATTTTCCTCATCAAATGTCTGGCGGAGAGAGACAAAGGTTGGCCATAGCTCGAGCATTAATTCATCGTCCGAGAATAATCTTGGCCGACGAGCCGACCGGTAACTTGGATCAGGTGAATACGTATGATGTGGTAAAGCTACTCTTGAAGATCAACGAGCTTGGCACAACTATAATTCTAGCTACTCACAATCGAGATGTGGTAAATGCTATCGGCCGAAGGGTCATAAGCATGGAGAATGGTAGAATTGTTCGTGATCAAATTGAGCAGGGCAAATACATAATTTAAATTATTTATCATGCATTATCATCTCAAAGAGACATTAAAGAGAATATTCAATACTGGCTGGTTAAATTTCGTTAGAAATAGTTATGTGAGCTTTGGCACTACTGGCGTCATGACTTTGGTGTTATTGTTGTTCGCCGGTCTTATGAGTCTTAACTTTTTATCAACAAAAGTCGTAGAAGGCCTGCAAGACAAAGTAGACGTAAGCGCTTATTTCAAGTCTTCGGCTAGTGAAGAAGAGGTGGCTAGCGTAAAGATTGATTTAGAGAAAAATCAGCTGGTTAAGAATGTCCTTTATATATCTAAGGATCAGGCATTAGCTGATTTCAAAAAAAGGCATGCTGGCGATCCGCTGATCCAAGAATCATTGGCAGAATTAGACGAGAATCCTCTGCAGGCGTCTTTAAATATAAAAGCTAATAATCCCGATACTTATGCGGAGATAGTTAAATTCTTAGAAGCTAATAAATTCAGAAGTCTTATCGACAAGATCAATTACTACGAGAATGAAGCGGTTATTAAGCGTGTTGAAGGAATCTCTGGAGGCATAAAAACTTGGGGTCTCATCGCGACTCTACTCTTGGCCCTGATCGCCATTTTGGTAACTTTCAATACTATTCGGTTAACGATATTTAATCAGAAGCAGGAGATTGAAATTATGAGATTGGTTGGTGGCTCAAATTGGCATGTGAAGGCGCCATACTTAGTGGAGGGGGCTATCTACGGAGTTTTTGCGGCAGTAATAGCCGGTGCATTGTTCTATCCGATCGCGTACTTCCTTTCGCCGAAAATAAGTATTTTAATTCCGGGCGTAAGTCTGATCGGATATTTTGGATCTAACTTCTTTAGTTTTATCTTCCTCCTCTTATTGGTGGGGGTTCTAATCGGCGTAGCTTCTAGCTATATCGCGATTAGAAAGTTCTTGAAGGTTTAGGATTTAATAGTGATTTAAGTGAGCCTCCCGCCCACGGCTCCGGCAATCGCCGGATGCCGAATGGGCGGGAGCTTTGACATTCCCGTTGTTGTAGGTATAATAGGCGAAGATTCTGGGGGAGCATACTACATGTCGAAGAACCTTGAAATCGAGAGGCGTTTTATTGTCAACGATATATCGGACATTCCCGTTAATACTGATTTGCCAACCAAGGCCAGGCTTATCCAAGGCTACTTGCCTGGAAGTTCTTTCGATGGATTGCAAGCTCGTGTTAGATATCAACTTGCGCGACAGTCTAATGGTCAGCTGGCCGTGACCTTTTCATTGAACATGAAGTCTGGCTACGGCCTGACACGAACCGAGATAGAGATTGGCCTAGCTGTCCAACAATTCAACCACTTATTTCGACTATGCGATCGCTACGTCGAGAAAATGCGTTGGAAGTTGGGGGCATATTATCAGGGTGGCGACGGGGGCTTACTGCCAGTAGTGATTGAAATCAACGAATTCGCTGGGCGTCACGATGGACTGATCCTTGCCGAGATCGAATTTGACTTTGAAGAAGCCGCCAATAGTTTTTCTCCGCCGGTATGGCTCGGTCGTGAAGTGACCGATGATCCAGCGTACAGCGGATTTGCTCTGGCTCGTCGATAATTCGAAAGTTCTTTGAGACGTTGAATAAACGTCTTTTTTGTTGTAAGTTGTGGCTAGTTCTCGGCGTTGGGAGGATAGCTATGCCAGAGAGTAGGTCATTTCCAGAATCTCTTAATCGTGAATTTCTAGAAGATTTGGATGGCCTGGTTGGCAGCATGGTAATGATTAAATTCAGTCTGGCCCTGAGTCGCGATTCAAGAGATAGTGGCGACTTCGAGAAGGAGCTAAGACGCGCTCGGAAGTTCTTAATAATTATTACGCCTAGAGACGTCTTCCATGTGGAAAATATTATAGGAGCTCTCAACGGTCACGAAATCGCCCGAAGAGTCTCTCGCTTATTTGGGCCCGGATTGTCTTCTGTCGAAGATGAAGCAGAAAGACTCAAGGCCTATCGACTAAGACACAAAGCTTGTCTAGCTACCGTTAATAAGGCTATAAGAGGGGCGTCTGTGTCGCCTCAGGAAGTCGAGGAAGCCGAAAAATTCTTTGATGACGTAAGAGAGATTTTTGATGGTATTCATCTTCTTCAAGCGCAAAGAGCCGCGGAGGATGAGTAATTAAGGTATATTTAGCCGCGTGAAGCGCGGCTTTTAATTTGAAATTTTTAATGCTAGAATTGGGCCAGCTATTTGAGGAGTGTAACCATGTGGACTGAACCAGTAACTATCATGGTGCCATCTAGGATGTGGGAACTGCGAAAAAGGACCAAGAAAAGATTCGAGCAACTTGAGAAGATGGTGAAAACCAGTAAGCGGGTCAATTGGTTCGATCTGGACAAATTTTTTATGGATACTCGTAGAGATTGGAATATCCAGTGGCAAGGAGTTGATCAACATACTGGTGGCGAAGAGTTCGTCGAAAGGTGGTGGCACGACTATTTTGTCCCAAGGTTCGATGCTCTTAAGAAAGCTAAGGTAGCCCAGGACAGACGGATGAGGAGGCACGCTAAGAAATAATAAGGCCATTAGGCCTTTTTATCTTGAAAAAAGTTGGGTTTTGTTGTAAAGTATGGACATTGCGGGATCGTCTAATGGTAGGACACATCCCTCTGGAGGATGGTATCTTGGTTCGAATCCAGGTCCCGCAGCCACTATTGAAAGTATCGAGGTAGACCGAGGAGGGGAAGTATCTATATCTACAATAAAAAGCCCCGCGTTAGCGGGGCTGTGTCTTCGAAAATCAGATGTTTACAATCTTTCTTGCCCGGACCTGGGCCAGGTAGCCATCTAGATCTTCGATCAGATTGCGCTTGGCAATGCCTTGGACAATCTGACCGACGTTGGGCGGTAGGAGTAGTCGTGACGAGCACTCTAGTAGTCCGACCATTGTCATGAAGTCGATAGCTGACTGAGAAGCGCTCGGGATGAAGTCATCTATGGCGCTATTCAAGGCATTGCTATCAACTATTTTGCCAGAGGCAAAGCGGAAGGCCGCGAGGATAATGGCCTCGACATCGGCGCCAGACAGACCATCTGTCTTCTTGGCGAATGTCGCGAAGTTCTTGATATCAGTCGGGATATTGTATCTCTTGAACATAACTCGGAAGATATCAGGCAGTTCGTCCATCGACGGCATCGGGATCAGGATTCTCTGGTCACCACGGCCGCTGCGCTTGAGGGCTGGATCGATACGATCCGGTCTGTTGGTGCAGGAGATGACGACGACTTTACCACGAATTCTTGGATCGGAGAGGAACTCCATCCACATTTTCATCAGACGCTCGGCAACTCCAGAGTCACCCTTGGGTGCGTCGCGCTGTGCGTCGGCTAGATCGGCTTCGTCGTTCATGACGACAACCGGCGCCAGAGACCGCAAGGCGTAGATGAATTTCTGCATTCGGGCTTCGGATTCTCCGACCCACATCGAACGAATATTCTTCGTCTTGATGAAGTTGAAGGCGGCTTCTTTAGCCAGGGCTTCAACCAGGGCGGTTTTGCCGGTTCCCGGCGGGCCCATGAAATATATGCCCATTGGCACTAGTCGGTATTCTCCGTTTTTGATGGCATCGAGAACCGATTGGAGATATTTTTTGATATACGTGAGACCACCTATGTCCTCGAAGCCACGTTGGGCGTCCACGACTTCCATGAGCTCGCCATATTCGCTATTGAGAATATTTCTTTTTCTATTTTTTACGAAATTGAGATCGAGCGTTTGCCCGGTTTTCAGTGCCTGCAAAAAGATTTCAGAAATTTGTCTAAAGCTCATGCCTTGTGCGGCATGGGCAAAGACCGATACTTCGAAATCTGACGGCAAGGTAATGACTGGTCCAAGGCTTTCGACCTCGACGCGCTTCTCATTAACTTCGGCTGCGATCTTCTTGTCGACACTTGTGTCGGCTTTTTTGGACTGCTTATCCAATTGCGCGATTTCTCCTTCTAGGACCTGCTTCTGTCTTGACCGATAGGTCGTATTGGAGATAAAGTCAATCCTTTCGTCTTTGTCAGGCTTAGGTATGAATACCTGATTCGCAGCTGAGCCGTTATTTCTTAGTTCCGAGGAAACTTTTGTGATTTCGTCGGTGAGAAGAATGATGAGGTTATTCTTAGACCTCAGTCTTTCGCTCTGGCTCCAATTACGCAGTGTCTGGATAGTTACTCTTTCGTTGGCCGGTAACATCGCATTGGCGCCAGGGTTGGGGGCAATGAAATGTGCCGATTTGATAACGACGGCCATGTTCTCGGATTTGTACATTACCTTTTCGATAAGTGGTAGACAAGAATTTGGATCTTGTGGCAGTCCACGTTTGGCGGCTAGGTCTGCCTTGGCGGCGGCGATAGGATCGGCGCCAGTCGCGGCATCTGTTTCAAGGCCAGCCAGTTTCTTGAATTCCTTTTCCATGGCCGATGTTAGAAATCTCATTCCCGAAGCAACGTCGTAGAAGATGACAATCTGGCGAGTATCGAAGACCTGCCGCAAGAACTCCCTAAAAGGGATGTATGCGGTATCGGGTTCGATCTCGCACTTTGGGTTAAGAACTAGTCCATCGGTATCACCGTGGAAGATAAAGAAGTGTGCCATGCCTGATTTTAAGGGAAGAATAAAGTCCTTCTCCAGCCATTCGGGCATTTTGTATTCGATTACGTTGGTTAGTGTTTCTTCCTTGGGAGTTTTCATGATCCTACCTCTGCTTTAGGAAGTCGTGATGTTCAACGCCGGTGGCGATTGGTTGGCCAGATTCGTGCTCTTCCGAAAATCGGATTTTGATACCGAATTTCTGAGCAAGCAACATAAGCTTGGCCCGTTCTTCCTTCAATACGGATTTTGATTCGAAATGTTCGAAAGTTAGAACACCATTGCCATTGCTACCGACAGCCACGCTCAGATATCTGTGAACGTCGGCACTTTCATTTTTCTCGCCTTCAACGATAGTCGTCTTCTTACCGCCGATAACTTTGTTGCTAGTCATCGTGGTGTAATCTAGAAGCTGGGCGATGATGGCAAGGACCTCGATTTGGAAGCGCTCGCCGACGTTTTTGGCAGCAGTTTCAAGTTGCTGCTTTTCTTTTGGTGTCATGAATTGAGCCTTGATAGCCAACTCGCCATTAGAAATCTGGAACTTGGCGTTGCCGGTATAGCCGATAGCGCGAAGAGTACGATTCAGGGCCTCTTCAAAAAGGGGATTGATATCTAGTCCAGTAAGCCAATCAATGAATACAGTATCTTCGACGCCCATATTGTCCAATAGGGTCTTGTCGATTTTCGGAGCTTTGACCTTCTCCTTGAATTCTTGTGGCAACTTTGGCGCCACGCGGATTCTCGTAATGTTCTTGTACCCGATGTTGCAAGGCATGGGGTCTCCTCTCGGTTGTAAACGTGCGAATGAGTCGTCATTGTTTTATCACATAAATCGCGACTTGGCAAGACTAAAAAACGCTCCGTTTGGAGCGTATATCTTATTAGATCTTCAGGGTACTTGGCTTCTTTTTCGACGAAGATGTCTCGTTGGGAAGTTCTTTGACCCTGGCAGTACTTTTTGCCTTAGATCTCGTGGGTTTGCGATTTCGTACCCATTCATCAAGATCCTTGAGTGCAGTCCCGATTTGCTTGATTCTCTTCTCGCTTTGCGGCTTATACTCGACACCTTCGGCGAGATCGAGTGGTCTCGTTCGCATGTCTTCGAGATACTGCTCTAGCGTCCGGGCTCCGGATACTAAGGCATATACGCCCAGTGTGAGGTCGCCGATTGCCAGATCCTCTGGCAGAATGATAATCCTCTCACTGCCAAGGACCTCAGTCCATTGGCCGACGATACTTGTATTGTTCCAGCCTTCGCGGGTGGTGGCACCGGTATATCGACGATGAATAAGAAAAACATTTCCTTTGAATTTCTCAATGAGATCAGTGAAGACCTCTCTTGCACTGATATTCTTATGCTCGCCACCGAAGTGATCTCTTAGGTCGCTGGCATAGAGGTCAGGCACAAATGCTTCGTCGCCTGTAATTAGGTATATGGGCTTTACGGCCTTGGGCATTTTGACGAGATAGGCGTAGTAGTACGCGGTTAACGCATAGGATTCACTGCCTTGACCACCGCCATTGCCTTCGAAGTGGATTCGCTTGAACCACCTGTCCAAATTGCGGAGTGCCGCGAAGTCGGCCATCTGAAGAGGCGAGACATCGGATCGAATGTCTCCCGTAGCTGCCACACTCATCATCGGATCAGGCAGATATTTTCGGGCTACAATCTGGCCGACGATGCCGGGCCATTTGTCCCAGATAATCTTCGGCAAAATGCCCATTGAACCAGTCTCATCGAAATCATAGACGAGTGGATTCCCCGCATTACAAACGAGGCGTCGATTCATTGGCGATAATGCCGGATCCATATACGATTGTTGCAAGGCTGTCTCTGCGACGCTAGTTACGCCATTACTACCTCGATACACGTTGCTGGTAACATCTCGATCGTAGTATGAACCGCCTCCACCCATGTGAGTCTCCTTGTTAATGATCCGGATAATATATACCAATCATTTGAAGATCGGTCAAGGACAATAAAAAAGACCGCTGTTAAGCGGTCAGATCTTGAGGGATGTCTTTGGATTGCCCTTCTTGCTCTTGCTTGTGGGTGTATCTTTCGCACTGACCTTCGTGGCGTTGATGCCGGCCAGCTTTCGGAAGGCAGCTTTGGCAATGCCTAGATATTCGGCTTCGAAATCCTTGCCGCGGAGATTCTCGGTGGCTTTCTCGGCATCGATCTTGCCTTCGCAGACGCCGACGAGCGTGCCGATCAATTCACAGACCTGTTCGGTCTTATCCATGCCGACGACGAATTCATTGCCGAGCAATTCGCGCCATCGTTTCCAGACTCGAGGGTCTCGGGCATTATCTGTCAGTCTCGGGATGATATAGAACACCTGGTATTTTTCTTGGGCTTCTTTGACAATCTGCTCGACTGGGATATCTGTCTCGAATGGGGCCTTGCCCATCAAGGCTGCGATCTCGTCGACGCTGACCGGTTCGTGAGGAAGCTCGTCGCCGATCAAGAACAGGTAGCCCTTCTTACCTCGTTTTTCGAAGGTGTCGATGGAAGTGTGCCGGGCCATGAAGTAGATGGCGTTCGGGTATGATTCGCCTCCATTGCCACCGCCTAGACCTTCGAGATACACTCTTTGGAAGAAATCCATCAATTCCTCGGCGCCAGGTTCGAATTCACCGATCTGGAGAGGCACCTTATCGCACTTCGAATCTCCGACCGCACCGAATAGGATGTGCACATTCGGGAGATAGTCCTTCTTGAGGAAGTACCCCATCAAATCCTTGAGACGAACTTCGAGTTCAACTGGCACGGTTCCCATAGAACCAGTGACGTCGAAAATGACAGCCAGAGCATTTGATTGCGGGTGAGTAGCACTATCTCGACTCTCCCTGATCTTTTTCTTGTCGATAGCAAGATTGGGATGGCACTTGATATCGCTGGTCTTTGTTGCCTTTCGCATATCCGCCGTATAGGCAAAGGTATCTTTGCCAGAACTCTTGATAGCCTGTTTTCTTGCAGTCAAATCCTCGTCACGATAGGTAGATCCGCCCATGAGCCTGTTCCTTTCATGTAAAAGTCCGCTGTCCCTAACCAGAAAGAGCATATTAGACAAATGCCGTGCTGTCAACGATTGACGTTGGTTCGGAAATAATGTAGGATAATGACAACATTTTGGTCCCTTTACAAGTAAGAGACGGAGGAAATCATGGCGAGTTTGACCGGAGTCAAGCTGGCAATATGCCAGATGCCAGTCGTGGTCGGAAGGCCTGACCTAAACGTTCGGTATATGCGTCAGGAGATTTCTGACGCGAAAGATAAGGGCGTAGACATTATTATCTTCCCGGAACTTTCGGTAACTGGGTATATTATCGGCGATATGTTTGAGCGTGAAGAATTCATTCTCGATGCATACAAGTCGTGTGATGCTATGTTGCGTGAAGTAACGAAAGACGGCATTACGGCGATTGTCGGTGTGCCCGTCTATGACAACGGTCTTCGTGGCGAAGACGGACGTCGAAGATTATACAATGCAGCTGTTGTATATAGCGACGGTAAGTATATTGGTAAGGCCATCAAAACGTTGCAGCCAAACTATCGAATGTTCGACGATGATCGTCATTTCTATTCAGAGCGAAAATTGGCACAGGAGAACGGCCTAGATCTGAATATGATCAATAACGTATTTGCCATAAAGTTAAGAGACAGTCGGATAATACGTCCCGGTGTAATGCTTTGCGAAGATGGATGGCCTGATGACTATTATATTGATCCGAGCGAGGCGCTCATGAATAATGGTGCCGAATTAATTATCAATATATCGGCGTCACCATGGGGTTGGCAGAAGAATCGTAAACGCCACAGCGTCGTCAAGGAGCTCTTGACCAAACGTAAGGTGTCGATGGTATATGTAAATAACACCGGCTTGCAGAACAATGGCAAGAATTTGATCGTGTTTGATGGCAGCTCAACAGTATACAACGCGAACGGAGAAGTTGTTTACGAAGTTGCTCCCTATGCCGTTGGTAATCACTATTTCGAATTTACGGAAAAACTTCCCGTTGTTATTCAAAACAAACAAGATGATTCGCGGGAGCTATATCTGGCGGTACATAACGCCATCAAGGAATTCTGTTCATCATTCAAGAAGATTATCATTGGCGTCAGTGGTGGTATTGATTCAGCTGTCGCCGCTGCGGCATATGTCGATGCGCTGGGCAAAGATAAGGTCCTCGGAGTCTTTATGCCTTTTAGTAAATATAGTTCTACCGAGAGCGAAGTAAGGGCTCGTGCTATAGCTGAAAGTCTCGGTATTGAATTCCGAGTCGTGAGCATCGATGCAATCGTTGATTCGATTGCGGGATTACTTTCTACACAAGAGGGAACTCTTGAGTATGAGAATATACAGGCTCGGGCTCGTATGGAAGTCCTAGCAGCCATTGCTCAGAGAGAGGGTGGCGTGTTCGTCTGCAATACAAACAAAGTCGAAGCCGCATTTGGCTACGGCACGATGTATGGCGATATCGCTGGTGCTCTCGCGTTGTTGGCCGATATGGTGAAGCGCGAAGTCTATCAGTTGGGTAATTACTACAATGAGCAGGTTTTTGGTAGGCAAGTAATTCCTGCCGATTGTTTCAACATTGCGCCCACGGCCGAGTTGGGCCTGAATCAGAAAGACCCCTTCGATTATGGGAATCTGCTTCGCCGAGGTTATCACGACGAGATGGTTAGGGCATTCACTGAATTCAGACTTGGTCCGGAATGGTTCATTGAAGCCTATATGTCGAAGCAACTTGAGATAGAGTTGAAGCTTGAAGCTGGGACGATCGATCGATTGTTTCCTTCAGCTGGCAAGTTCGTCGCTGATCTCGAAAAACACTGGGCTTTGTATCGACGAGCATTCTTCAAGACAAATCAAATGCCGCCGATTCTCATCGTGAGCAAGCGCGCATTCGGTTATGATCTGCGAAGGTCAATGGTGACGCCCCACTTTACTGGAAGGTATCGACGATTAAAGGCATTCGTATTGCCTAAAGAGCCCAGACGAATTGCGATCTATGGTGGAAGTTTCAATCCGCCCGGATTGAATCATCTCCAGGTCGTACAAAGTGCTCTTAAATCATTCGACACAGTTATCGTTGTGCCGTGTGGTCCCAGAGGGGATAAGGATTCTATCAATACGGTAACCTTCGTGGACCGCAAGAATATGATCGAGATGGCTTTTGGCGATGTACCTGGCGTAGAGATTGATTGGCGAGATTTGAAGTCGGGCGACTTCACTCCAACCTATCAATTGCAGGAGATCTACAAAGCAGAATTCCCCGACGACGAAATATGGTTCGTGGTCGGGAGTGATATAGTTTTGAAGGGTTCAGATGGCCTATCGCTTATTCAGCGAATGTGGCGTCAGGGTAAGAGAATCTGGCAAGAGTTAAACTGGGCAGTGATTGCTCGAAGCAACGTGGCTATTCCAGCCGACAACATGCCGCCGAATTTTCTACTGCTTGCGGCGAGTGACATCTTTGGATCATCGAGTACCATTAGACAGATGGTAGCTGATGGCAAAGATATCGGTGATTTCGTCGATGACGAAGTTGGTGAATATATTGCCAAGAAGGGATTGTACAGATAGTTAGCCCCGCAAAAGCGGGGCTATTTAATTGGCTTGACAAAGCGACAAATTATTAGTATTAATATGCCAGTTGGTCTTTGAAAACGGGAGGTCTTCGTGCTCATTGGTACGCTTCCGACGTTGGTTAGCCCATCAACATTGATTGTGGCCGAGAACATGATTGCTCATCCGGCTATCGCCGCAGTTCGTTACAATACTGGTGGCGACAGTCCGCTGGCGCCATTGCAGATATTATCGATGGTAAAGAAAATGACGGACAAATATGGAAAGACGCTATACGTCGATCTTGAGGGCCGACAGCTTAGAATTGCTCGCTGGACTCCATTTGAATCGGGCATGGTGGTGCTCAACCGAGATTTTTCGGTGAAACCACCGGCTAGGATATTCATTCGTAATGCCGGCTGGTTCGATCTTGTTGCGGCCAAACCAAAAGAAAGAAAGGTATATGTTGAGAATGGTCCAGCTTTACGCCAGTACTATTTTGGCGAGAGCCAGAGCACTCACATTGTTGGTGGCGATTTCGAAGTCCAGGGATATTTGGGCGGTTTAGACTTTGAATATATCGAAGCTGCTAAGCAATCAGGTATAACGAACTTTATGCTTTCGTTCGTCGAAGATGAAAGTGATTTGGATGATTTCTATGTGCACTTCCCAAGACGAAAACGAAGCAAGATGTCGGTTGTTCTCAAAATCGAGTCCCAAAAGGGATTGGCATTTATTCGGAGCCGGCATTGGCGCATCAATGAGCGACTCATGGCAGCGCGAGACGATCTGTTTATCAGCTTTGGCGAGAATCCCGTCGGAATCTACGAAGGGCTGAAGCAGATCATCAAAGTTGATCCAAGCGCTATTGTGGCCTCACGTATTTTGCACGGCTTCCAATCGACCGGTATCGTTACGATGGGTGATATTGCAGACATCATATTGATGTCGCGAATCGGTTATCGGAATTTTATGTTTTCCGATGGTATTGCCAAGAAATTTCCCGAAGCTATTAAGCTCTGGGAAGAGATTAAGCCATCGATGGAAGTATAGTCATGAAACGAGCTTTTGTTGTTGGTGGTCTTGTCTTTGGAGACGAGGGTAAGGGTACGACCGTAGACTACTTGGTTCGACAATATGACGCCAGCGTTGTAATCCGCTATAACGGTGGATCGCAGGCCGGACATAATGTTGTTACGCCAGATGGTATCCATCATTGCTTCGCTCAGTTTGGTTCTGGCACGTTGGTGCCGGGCGTCTGGACATATCTCAGTCGGTTCATGTTTATTGACCCAATGAGACTCATGTCCGAATACGATGTGTTAGCTGGGAAAGGTTTTGGCGACGCATTAGATCGCTTGATCATTAGCGGTAGCTGTCCGATTATTACGCCGTATCATAAGTTAGCAGGACAGATCCAGGAATTGATAAACGGCGATGGCAGGCTTGGCAGTTGTGGGATGGGTGTCGGCGACGCCATGAAGGCTTTCGCCAACGATCCCGTGGATTGTCTGACGATGAGCGACCTATCAGATCCCTGGGTGCTAGAGAGAAAGCTTAGAATTCTTCAAGCGAAGAAAAAGAGCTTCGTCGAGATGGTCGCCAAGTTTAGTACCGATAAGGCAGTCACCGATAGAATCGCCGAAATTAATTCGGATAAACTGTTTGAGCGATGCTTAAAATCGTATTCCGCTTTTTCAGTGATTATTCCGAACATCGACGATGGCCGATATCTAAGCGAATTACTTTCTAGGTCGGGTAATATAGTTTTCGAGGGTGCACAAGGTGCCTTGCTTGATCGTGAGTTAGGCTTCCAGCCGTATATAACCAGATCCAACTGTTCATTTGCAAACGCAGATGAATTGCTGACTGGTTACGATGGTCGTATTGTGAAGCTTGGTATCACAAGGGCTTTCGCTACGAGACATGGTAATGGCCCATTTGTTAGCGAGGCTGCTCTGCCTTCTAGCGTGCTAGTCGGCGAACATAACGTTCAGAACGAGTGGCAAGGTCATTTCCGGGTTGGTTGGCTAGATCTCGTTGCGCTTAGACGAGGCTTCGATATTTTGGGCAAGCTGGACGGTGTGGTGGTTACCAATCTCGACCGTGTCAGCGAGCTGGATGAGTTGCGAGTATGTATTGCCTACAATACTGCAGAAGGCCTGACAAAAGACAGGATAATCGGTAGCGGACGTCTGATGACCGATGGGTTATTCACTAGTACCCCCGTATATAGGCTCTTCCGTCGAGAGGGCGTCTTTGAAGAGTATATGAAGTATCTGGAGAAGTATATTCCAGTCCCGATAGTTGTAACTTCTCGTGGTCCTACTGCCCGAGACAAGGAATCCATCCTTAATATATAGCCCTAATCGGGCTATTTTTATTAACTATTAGAGATAACGGGAGAGGTTACTGATAAATATTCAAAGTAGTATAATTACGTAAATTGAGATTAGTTTGGTGATGGGTTATATTAGAAGAAGATCTGGGATGTAGTAATCGTCACGATTCCTATCGATCCAGGTTTTGACAGCCTCTACGGTCCGCAGCAAGCGCTCCCTCATTAAGACGACTAAGGGGAGCATAAGGTAAAGGAGCGCACAGTGCCCTGAACGAAGTGAAGGGGTATAAGCGATTTAGATGTTGAGGCAGGTTCGGTATTCAAAGAGCGTTGAAATAATAGTTCAAATATGAAAACTGCAATTCTTATTCACGGTATGCCTTCAAAAGAGGAGTACCTTGATGTAAACACCCCAGTCGCTTCAAATAATCAGTGGTTCCCGTGGCTACAAAAACAACTTTCGATAATAGGCGTGGCGGCACAAACACCAGAAATGCCTGAGCCTTTTAGGCCAGATTACGAGAAATGGAAAAAAGTATTTGAGCAATTTATTATAGATGAACAAACTATTTTAATTGGTCATAGTTGTGGCGGCGGCTTTTTAGTTAGATGGCTAAGCGAGAATAATGTGAAAGTTGGCAAGGTAGTCTTGGTTGCACCGTGGATTAATACCGAAGCAGACGACACTGTTCCAGGCTTCTTTGATTTTAAAGTTGATGAAAATTTAGTTTCTAAAACTGATGAATTGCACCTATTTATTTCTTCGGATGATGAACAGGATGAATTAGATACGGCCGACATGATCGAAAAAAGGGTCCACGGTGTTCGAGTGCATAGATTTACTAATAAAGGCCACTTTTGTATAGGTTTTAATTTAATAAATGAGAAGTTTCCTGAGTTGTTGGAGATTTTGAGATAGTTTCAACGTCTGACCAAGCAGCCAGCAAATATAATGAAGAGCACGAAGTCGGCACTAAAATGGATCGTCGAAATCCTTAATAAAAGAAACATATCCTTCCAGATAGGTGGAGGATTTGCGGCACGAATTTATGGTGTTAATAGGGAGCTTAATGATATAGATATAACATTGCCGACAAATAGACTTCCCGAATTGGTACCTGAAGTTAGAGCATGCATAACTCACGAACTGCGTAATTATAAAGATGAAAAATGGGATGTCATTGGCATGACCATAGAATGTATGGGGCAGGTGATTGATTTCCTCGGGGCACAAGGCAAGAAAATATTTAATAGTATAAGCAAAGAATGGATTGTCTCAGAAAATGATTTTTCGAGCAGTGAATTAAAAGAGGTCTACGGTATAATAGTTCCGGTTATGGCGAAGGAACGGTTGATTAATTACAAAAGGATTCTTTTACGAGAAGTTGATAGGGAAGATTTGAAAGGGCTGGGAGTCGACCCAGACTAAACATAACAAGCCAGACTTAGTACATAGTAATCATCGTAATTCCTACTATAATTAAAAGAGCCGCACTTTGCGCGGCTCTTTTAATTATAAATTGTTAGTGTTAAGATACGGCCAGTTACTTGACTGAAGGGTAAAAAGTATGTTTCAGGAACCAGTTACCTTTATTGTTCCCACGAGGATGAGTGGTCTGCGAAAAAAGGTGCAGCGGATCTTTAGTAGACTCGAGAAACAGGTAAAAACTGAAGAAATTATCGCTGATAAGACCATGATCCATTTTTTCGATAGAACGCATGCAGACTGGAAGAATCAATGGGAGATGGTCGACCAACATACTGGCGGAGAGGAGTTTGTTGAGAGATGGTGGCATGACTTTTTTGTGCCAAGATTCAAGGCTCTTGGTAGGGCTAGAGTCGCTCAAGCTAGAAGGTTATCTCGCGCGAGGATACGCGCTATGAAAAAGAAATAAAGGCCCAGAGGGCCTTTTTATATTGGATAAACCCAGATTTTATTGTAAAGTATTGGGGCGATCGTATAAAGAATGATTTTGAGCAGACATGGACCATTGAGATATTTACCGGAAAATAATTATGCCAATAAATTTACAAGATAAAATTGTACTTGCTCACAAGGGTTGTTTTAATAAAGAATGCGAGAAGATGTATAGAGAAAACTCTAAGGAAGTCTGTGCGCTTTCTGTCCGCAAAGATTATATTCACATTATTGAAATCGATGTTAGAAAATCTAAGGATGGAATACTTTACTGCTATCATGGAACTCTAATGCAATATTGGCTTTATCTTGTAATCCCTCGGATATTTTTCGATATTAAGAAGAGATACCACGTAGACACTCTTGAAGAAATATTAGGGGTAATACCGGAAGATAAAATTATTGTCCTTGATCTTAAAAGTAAATCCATTACCAAGACAGATATTTTAGATGCCCTAAGAGGCAAAAAATATAAAAAAGTCATTCTCGGCAACACCTCGTTGTCCTCGGTGTCTTTTTTAGAACGCTTTAATGATATGCCAGAAGAGTTTGTAAAAGTTATGAATGGCAATATTTTCTGTAAATTTTATGACCTCGCAAAACTCAAGGATAAGAATTATAAATATTTTGAGGCGGTCTTTCCTTTTCAAGTAAGCAAAAAGATAATTGATGACGTATCTAGGTGCGGTATGGAATTTAGATGTGCCGGCTTATTCTTTTCGAGCAAAGAAAGCTATTGGAACAAGATTAATAAGTACAACATTAAACACGTTTCAAGCGATTTTATTTAAAAACATATGTCTCAAGAATTTCCATCGTTGAGCAAAAAAGAGTTGCCCGATCAAGAGTTAATTGATGCTCTACATTCGCATGGTCCAAAAGACCCAGCTACTAGGACAATGCTAGATTCATGGGTACGCGTCACTGAGCGCGAATTTAATGAAAATCCGGAATCTGTTTCGAGAATTGAGATGAATATCCGCCGTGGCAGATTATTCTTTGTGGCCGGATATATCGATGAAGCCTATGACAGCTTAAGTGCCGCCGCTACTCAAGCCGATAATGAAGGAAAGACCGAGCTTTACGCCTCTATCATAGCGGAGATGGATGAAATGGATACTAAGCTCTAATTATAGTTTTAAAATCTCGCAGAGCTCGAGCTGGGTCATTAAAATACGTATCAATCAATCCGGCGATTAACTTCGGACTTTTTTTGGTCTGCTCACTCAGAGCATAGAAAATGGGGCCCAGGTCAGTCTCTAGAAGATTATTGAAGATCTGTTGTCGAAGACCTCTTTTCATCTCATCGCCGAAAGCATCAATCGTGGTGGTCCCGGGTATGACGGTTTCAAATAGGCCTTCGACGATGGCCTGCATTCGACCAATGAGAATGACATGGTATGCGAATGGAATCCTGTGTTTAATAAATATTCGAGCAATACCGGTGAACCAGAATCCCATGGCACTGTCTTTCGTGGTCTCTAGGTATTCTTTTACGTCTTCCCTAATTCTCGGTCTGTATTTCTCGTATGATGCTCCACACATTTTCAGGGCAGTCCGAATAGTTGCCTCTAAATCTTGAGCATAAATAGCCAATAGAAGATCTCTAGTCTCCCGAGTGTCTTTTTTGCTGAGATAACCTAAAAGACCGAAATCTAAGAAGGCCAATTTTCCATGAGGAAGAATGAGTAAATTTGAAGGATGAGGGTCTCCATGAAAGGCAAATTCGTCGCCATTAAGCCACGTCCGCATAATTGCCCCCATAGATGACTTAATCGAACCCTTAATGTTATAGAGAGGATTGTTTTCGATTGATTTAAAATTCCTAACTGGAATGCCTTCAATAAATTCCATCGTGATAATCTGATCGGACGAAAGATCACGATAAACTTTTGCGAAGATCATGCTATCGGCATATTCCCCAATAGTTTCTCTCATCTTGCCATGATACTGATTTGATATCCGATCTAGATTATTGGCTTCATTTCTGAAATCAATCTCAGCCAACAGCCATGATTCAACTTGGTTGAAGATCTCGTTTAGATTGATTCGTCGCAGATTTTTTGAAAATATCTGAGCAATCTTGCCGAGTCGTTTAAGTATCGCCAAATCAGATCGTATATTTTTCTCTACACTAGGCCGACGAACTTTCACGGCCACATCTCCATATTTTAGAGTATGCGCCTTATAAACTTGGGCGACAGAGGCCGAGGCTATGGGGATAGGGTTCCAGTTTTGGAATATGGTCTCTGGAGTGACTTTAAAATCTTCAAGGAAGATTTTCTCCACTTGCTCATACGGAATAGGCGGAACTGAATCTAGAAGTTTTTGCAACTCAGTGCAATCTTCACGAGACAATAATTCGTAACGGGTACTCAAAATTTGACCGATCTTGATAAATACAAATCCTAATTCTTCACAGGCAAGACGAAGCCGAGTACCGAGGGTCTTGTTTCGATGCTTAGTAAGTTTATACAGCGCTAAGTATTTAATACTCGTGGATGAGATCTGCAATGAACGACGAATTTTTTCCATGCTAGGGCCTGCAATTCTTGCAGAAGAAATACTTCTTAGATTTTTCAGTTTCACCAACAGTGGCTGTTTCTCCGGCAGGTATTTTCGATTGGCATTGAGAGCATTCCAACTCTTGAGCCGTTTTAAAGCGGTGATAGCCGATAATATCTTTAAACTTGTCTTGCTTTTGAAATAGTTCTCCCGATAAATCATCTATAATTTCAGCACTGTCGCTAATAGCCTTGCGAATAAGAGTCGAGATGCTCTCGCTATTCTCTTTGGCCTTGTGCTTTATCTTCTCGTAGGTAGCACGAGATACGCGAAGATTGATAATGTAGTCCTTGTTTGTGTCTTCCATGGGTAGTGATTAGGTGTTATTAAGCCGATTGTATTACGTTTGTATTACAAATACAACTTATACTGTTGATAATCGAATTGATCTATAGACGACCCAATCGTTATGGTTCGAGATGAATGACTGGGGTTGGAGGCACCTGGGTAGCCTAAATGGTTATATTTAATTTAGAAATAGTGTATAATTCATCTTATTATGACTAATGAAATTCCAAACAAACAGCCAGAACCAATATTAGAGAAAAAACCAGAAACGATTGATAATCTTATTCCAAAGCAGGAAAACAGAGATGGCTTGCTGGTTAATGTTATAGAAAACAAGAGATTAAAGGGAGAAATTTTGCCAGAACAACTAGGTGATTTTACTAAAATCGTGCATAGCCGTATCGCCGAAGAAATGGCACAAGAAAAAACCACTCTTCCCAAAGACAGACTCCAGGGGCTAGACGAAGAACTTGAGCGCAATCCCCAGATTGTAAAAGCGATTATAGAATCATTTGGCCTGGGCGTAGCCAGCGACTCGTTCATGCTTTATGGCCTCATAAGAAAAACCAAAGATCTTATTAGAATAACCCTTAATTTCTACAATGAAACAAAGCCACGCGTAAGTCCCGGTGACGCAAAGCCAATTAGCGAGCGAACCGATGATGATATTTTAAGAGCCTTGAAACAATTCTGGCCGGATGACGTAGATGGGCCAAATAAAACAGAATTTCCGCACGGTGATGATATTAATTATTATTCCGGTAAAGATACTCTTATAGACGATGAGCATCCACGCTTTATGTTAGAGAGGGGTCATGCCGTGCCGGGCTATCGTTATATTTTTGGGCCTACTAGAAAAAATAAAACCGATTACGCCGAAAGCATGGGTTTATTCGGTGGGGCAGGAATTCTTACTCCAAAACCGACCGAAAGGGGTCCCATAGCCGAGGATGATGTAAAAAGAGTTGTAGATGGAGAATTGAAATTACATAATTTTTCACTTCGATTTAGGGACAATAGTGATATGGTTGGACAAAAATGGTACGAGCTTGTTATGGGCTATCCTGCCGAATGGTATATAGCTGGCTCTGTAAAAAGTAAGATACTTTCGGATTATTTTAAAAAATATGTTATCCCTGAGATCAGAAAGAATTCAACTAAAGTTGGGATTTAAATGATCGTAATCAAAATATAGTGCAGGCAGTATAGATAAAAGAATTGAGATGATAGTCAAGGATGATAAAAGTTTATTTGTGCAATATTTAGCAAAAAGAAAGTAACTTAACGACCCATCTATAATTAGTTCGAATCGTAGCTCGGCAGCCAAGGTTGGGAGTATCGAGGTGCCCTATGTGCGTCGATATTCGCCTCACTTGCTATTCCATTGAGGCATACTGGCTGAGCGCCGCATTCAAGACCTAAAACCGCCGATATCGGCGGTTTTATATTTGCTCACTTTCTGTCATAATGATAATAATTACTTATGAATTTTAAGGTTATCAATCAAAAATTAAACGACTTACTAACCTCGCTTGGTCTAACTAGAAAACAGGGATTTTATGCTGCCCTGTCTGTAGGAGTAATTATTCTAGCCCTTATTTCCTATGTGGCCTTATTTACTGCACCCCAAAATAACACTGGCTTAGAAATATTTTCGGTTGAGGCTGATCTATCAAGCAAAGGTAATGTCGCTCAAAGTTTGGAATACAAAGGCTTTGTTAAGAGTTCTTTGGGGTTCCAGATAGCTTTTGCTTTGCGTGGGAATAAAGAAATTCGATCTGGTGCATATCAGATTTCCAAATCTATGAATGTTTGGGAGATTGCCAAGATATTAAACGGAGAGCCGACTTTGAAATGGGTTACGATTCCTGAAGGGCTACGAAAAGAAGAGATAGCCGATATTCTCGCAATGACTCTTAAGTGGAGCGATGAGGATAAGCTTAAATGGATTACCACGTATACGGCAATGGAGTATGATTATATGGAAGGAGTCTACTTCCCCGATACTTATCTCATCCCCATCAATGAGACACCGCTTCAGGTAGCAAATCGTCTCCGAGCTCACTTTGAAGAAAAGTTTGCACCATTTGCTCAAGAAGCTTTGAAACAAAATATTAAATGGGATACTGCCCTTAAACTTGCTTCGATTGTTCAAAGAGAAGCCGCGGGCAAAGACGACATGTCATTAATTGCTGGGGTACTTTGGAATCGCTTACTCAAAGGTATGAAATTGGAAGTGGATGCGACGGTACAGTATGCTCGTGGAAAAACTGCTCAGGGTTGGTGGACACCGATTAAACCAGCAGATAAACAGATCCAATCAGCATATAATACCTATTTGAATAAAGGATTACCGCCTCATCCGATTTCAAATCCTGGCATAGACGCTATTAACGCTACGCTGAATTCAACTGAGACAAAGTGTCTATATTATCTCCACGAAGAGTCGGGAATAATCCACTGTGCGGAGACATACGAAGAGCATTTGAGTAATATAGAAAAATATTTAAAATGATTCCCGATGTCTATGCCTTACGATGAATGGAAAGCTATCACTGATGCCATGTATGGCGGGAAGATTTCGGACCATGAAGCGACGAACCAGTTAGTTGAACTGTTGAAGAAGAATGGAATAAATCAGCGTTCGCCTGACCATGATTATCTTGCGGCAAGCTACTTTGTTTATGACAAAGAAAATTGGGCGACACAAGAGAACAAACCTCTGGGGCTAGGCTTGCTTTATAAAAAGCCTGACGGAACAAATACTCAAGATATTTTTATAGCTCATCCGAATGGTCATATTGAAAGATATTATTCGGAACAAGAAATGGTAGAAAAATACCCCAGTATGGTAGGGGTTCACAAGAAAACCCATCCCCAATTTTAAGATTACTCTATCGTTAGCACCTTGTCTTTAAGGACTATCCGGTTCTTAAGATGAGAGAGTATTTGACGCTTCTCATCTGTTGCTCCGGATTTTAATACGTGTTTGGCGTAATTTTTTATATCAAAATCTTGTAGTTTAAATTCTTGCCTCTCAATGCCTAGCATTGCCTGAAAGTTTTGATGCCGTTCGATATCTTCTTTGAGATGATTTCGGAGTCCCAACTCATCCAGACTCATCGTATCAATCAGACCAATGAGTTGAAGAATAAGATCTTCTTCGCGAAGATAGGTGATGGGGCAATTAATATCTTTCGTCCGAGTACAGCCGTAGTAGATATAAGTGGCTATGCCACCGCCAGCGAGTTTCTTATGTTTTTCTTGGGCCGTAACTCCCGAGCTACAATGTCCGCATCGCATGAGTCTGGTAAATGCGAAGTCCTTAGATAGGTAGCGGAACTCACTTTCCCGCTTCATTGCCTCGCGGGTGCGCAAGTACAACTCTTTACTGATAAGGGGTTCGTGCTGACCTTTGTACCAAGTACCGCTACCGGCAGGGTATTGGAATTCACCCATATAAAGAGAAGTACTCAATATTTTTTGAACACTAGAAACCCAGATCGGTTTGTTATGTATTGTCTGGAAATTTATTTCTCGCAACCATCGGTATACTTTTCGACCACTCCAACCGTCATTGCCAACCTTTTCGAACATCTGTGTGATAATCGGAGCACGCTCAGGATCGGGTATTATGTAACCCTTACGGTCCGTTCTCATTTCATTAAGATATCCAGTCGGAGCAGGACAAGGCCAGAGGCCCATCTCACACTTAGCCCGCAAGCCCCTTTTTACATTTACACCCTTCTGATCGTTTTCTAGTTTGCCTTGTGCCCCGAGAATCATGAATAGGAACTTCTCACTCGGGCTATTTGTGAATCTCTGGCCGTATGTCCGAATTTCTATTAGAAGCTTTTGATCCAGTAAGTCGACTATTGAACCCAAGTCTCCAGCGTTACGGCTGAGGCGGTCTGGTGCCCAAGAAAGGATGGCATTGAATTTATCGTTCTTAATATCCTGAATCAGTCTATTAAACTCAGGCCGTTGTCCGGCCGCTTTGGCAGAATGGGATTCTTGTCTTACATCTGTCACTTGCAAGCCATCCTTTTGAGCCAGTTGGAGCATCTCCTTAATCTGGCTATCTATACTCATCGTCTGTCGCTCGTCCGATTCACTCGACTTGCGGGCATATAGACAGTACCGCAAAGACTCCCCATAAGTCCCTAAATTGCCTTGTTGTGTGTTTTCCATACCAACATTGATGACGCGACCTTGTTCTATCGTCCAGACCTGAGTTGGTAAGTTTTATTGTAAAGAAAGAGCCCGCGAAGACTTGCACGATTGTGTGGGTCTTTCACGGGCATATGTGCAGTAGTCAAATGGGAATTGAACCCATACTAACTTAGAAATTGAGCGTGGAGGGCATTTAATTCTCCAGTCCCCAGTTAAGGGGTCATATCCCGCCTTCCCTTCGTCGAAACGAAGAGGCGGGGCCTCAATCTCCGTAGAACAGCCGTGCTTCCATGACACTGTTGGCTACCGTACCTATATATTAACATATCTTTTTACGATTGACAAGGTTGGCTAAATTTGTTAAAATCTCAACAATAGTAGCCCTTTTTCAAAGAGGTGATTCGTGAGAGCTCCATTGTATATCGGTGTGACGGGGTTTATGACCCCACAAGAAGTCCGTGCCGGCCTGCGGTGCTTTGAGGCATCGTCAGACCGCAAGCTCATGGTGGGTGTGCTCGTCAGTTCCAAGACGCTCGTCGGCAAGATCAACAAGTGGCCTGGCCGTTATCCGAAAGTCGACAGCAGGATTACCGAGCTGTTCGAGAAACAGAAGCTCGACGCGTACAAGGTCTTCCAGCGACACGAATGCGCGGTCAACCTCATTCACTACAACACGGATGAGCCGAAGACGCTGTCTGAACAACTCATCAAACTCGCGCACATGTATGGTCCGAATCTCGACGGCTTCCAGCTCAACGTCGCGTGGCCGCACGTGAGCGAGATCGAGAAGTTCCACGCGTCGACTCACTGGGAACAGCGTCTCGTCTTGCAGGTCGGTGGTCATGCGCTGGAGAAAGTCGACCACGACCCAAAGAAGCTCGCTGACATGATCAGTCACTACGGCGGTTCGGTCAGAGTGATCAACGACGTTCTCATCGATCCGAGCGGCGGCAAGGGCCAGCCCTTCGACG
This sequence comes from Candidatus Yanofskybacteria bacterium, assembly GCA_003514055.1. Classification (NCBI taxonomy): domain Bacteria; phylum Candidatus Yanofskyibacteriota; species Candidatus Yanofskyibacteriota bacterium. The sequence continues at coordinate 47,259 of DOSG01000001.1, forward strand.
CCGAGAAAGCACTCAGCTACCTGAAAGAGATTGCCAGCCGAGGGTTCGACATCAATCTCGGCGTCGCTGGCGGTCTCGGCCCAGACACCATGGCGTTGCTCAATCCGTTGCTGGATGACTTTCCTGATCTGAACATCGATGCGGAAGGTCAACTGCGCGACAAGGAGACGGACGACCTCGACATCATCAAGATGTCGTCCTACCTCACGCAGGCACAGCAGTGGTTCGCAACCACCAGTAAGGGGGCTTAGCCCCGCAAGAGAGATCCCGTACAGAAATGTACGATCTTCTGTGCGGGGCTCTTTTGTTTTAATATAACTAAGTTAAGATTACTTACCCTCAAGATCACTCTCTAAGGCTTTCCGTACTCGTTCTTTATGTGCTTCGGACTCTTTGACCCTTCGATCTATCCTCTCGTGTTCTCTCCGAATGGCTTCTTTAAGGTCTTTGGGAGTCATCTTGAAGGAGAACATCGGAGCGAACATATGAATCAAAGCCGCGGCTCGTTGCTTATCTTCTTCAGGTGTAAGGTCATGCCATGTATTATCAACGCTGATGCCGTGGTCGTGCTTCATGTGTTCGGTGAACTCTTCTTTCCTATGAGTCTTAAGCCAAAAAATACTAGCCACAAGATTACCATCACCAATCTTCTTGATGATCTGGCTCTCAGCCATATCAGAAATGAAGTCTTTACCTTCTCTGCGAGATTCCTGAAAGACATCTGCAAAGATAGCATCATCTTTAATCCAACGGTATGCCGTTGATCGGCTTACACCGATACGAGTACACGCAATCTGGAGAACGGGTTGTTTGCGTAGCTCTATAACTAGTTCCTGTTTTTGTTTTAGTATTCGAGCGGCAATGGTTTCAGCTTTTTTATCCGTTTTGGTAGATTTTTGTTTCTTACCCATAGGATAAATAGGTTAATTAATTTTTGTAGCTACTTTGCCAGTTAGTTTTTCCCAACGTGCCTTAATAACCTCGGCATAGGTCGGAGACTTCTCCATGAGGTAGCATCGACGACCAAGTTTGATTGATGCAATCAGCGTACTGCCTGAGCCGCCAAACGGCTCTACCACGAGGTCGCCACGCTTAGTAAGTACCTTGAGATAAGGAATGAGAACTTCAAGTGGCTTGGTACCGAAGATGATACCTTGCCCTGATGACTTTTCATCGGCGGCGATATGCTCAATGAAGTCAGTCGGACAAATCTGTTCGCCTTTTTTGTACCCCTCCCAGTGCGGTTTGCCCGCAGTGGCATAGAGGGCTGTCTCGTATTCGCTTTGGAAGAGTTCATCTGTTTCCGGTTCGGTATTCAGGGGAACATCTCCAGAAGTACCCACCACAGCGATGTCGCTTTTGTTGAAGAACTTATACTTAGCACTAAAGCCTTGAACCCTATTAGGGACATGCCAAATAATGGTGTTGCGATAGCGCCAATGCTTTTCCAATTCATTCCAGATAGTTCGAAGATTCTTCGGATTCTCAAAGATGATAATGGAGAAATCAGGCTTCTGTATTTTAGCTATACCAGCCATCCAAAGTTCAGTGAAGTTATCCGGCAGAGTATCTGTCTCTAAGTACTTACGGTTTTTCTTTAACCCAAAGCCTTCCACAGGCTTTCCATTTTTCGTCTTGCCTTTGAGGTAGTTTAAAATGTAAGGAGGATCAGTTAGACATAGGTCTGCTTTGTCTTTACCCATCAGTTTAAGCATCTCGGATTCTACAGTACTATCTCCACACCCAAGCCGACTGCCATCCAATTCATAGATGTCGCCCTTTTGTATTTTGACCTCCATGATATTGAGCTTTTCTAATTCTTTCTTGATGTTGAATTGCTCGGGAGTGGGGTCAACGGCAAATATGTTGTCGAGGCTTTGGCTATCAAATCCGATATCAGCGAGAAATGCCTCGTCAAAATCTTTTAAGAGGTCAAGATCAAACTCCCCAACATTTTTGTTTAGTCGGATTATAATCTCAGATTCCTTTTTGAGGTCTGATACAGTAATGTAGACAACAGGAACGTCTTTGATTCCCATCTCTTTCAATACTTTTGCTCTAAAGTTACCACCAATAATAATGTTCTTTCGATTGGGGGGCATCATTTACAATCAGTGGATCAATTATTCCATGACGATTGATACTTTCCTGAAGTTGTTCGGTGGCTTCTTTCGTCCAGCGTCTTGGATTTTTTTCTGGGTGACGAAGCGATGCTAACGGTACGTAAACTATCTTGAGTTGTGACATGACGGTACATAGGTTGTTATTTTATATGTCCGTTTAGGTATCAGTTTAGGTCTTCAAAAAGAGAAGACTCCCAATTGAATAGAGCGAGATCGACCAGATCGCTCAATACAATTTAGGGAGTCTGCTTAAGAATTATCCTCATTATATATCCACCCAAAAGATGAGCAATACCTAACTGTGGATAAGACCACATGTGTAAATACTGTCAATAACGTAAATTGGGCCACTGTTGGTAAGGCCCCTTCGCAACCCCTCAATACTAAGGTAGAAGGGAGGGTGGTCATTTAGCTCTCAAACTGCTAAAATACCCTTAACAATTCAGACCTAACCCCTAAGATTCGTCTCAGGATATGGTCAAAAATCCCGCTAGAGAATAAAAGACTCCTCGTCCGGAGTCGCTCTAGCGGGTCACGTCTCGAAAGGGATGTGGGTGAAGCCGAAAGGTTTCATCGCAACGGGCGGGGAGTCTTTTGCGTCCAGACTCTCTGTCTTGCACTTAAAACCCGCTAGAGTGCATGCATAACAATATTCAACCCAAGGGCGACGCTCTTGGGTTTCTTGATTCTTATCCATCCGATAAGGAGACAATTATTTTACCTTCTGGGAGTTCAGTCGAGGTAAAGAAATATATCCTCAAGTTTAAAGCATGGCAGGGCGATAAGCCCGTTTTTGATTTTGGTCGAAAGCCGATTATTGATTTTGATGGCGAAGGTTGTTTTGCCGAGCTCGCAATATTACGAATGTTTTTGAAAAATGGCTGGCAGGGTGTTTGGGTTGAAGCATATGGCGGTACTCATTTTTTAAATTCTATGCCCACCAGCTGGTCACTTAAACCAGAACATATTTCTATACCTGAAGAAAAAGAAAAACTACTTAAGAGAATCTGGATGGCCGGTAAAACGAAAGCTTGTTTCGATGTAGTTGTTTGGCAAGATGACAAAATCCTATTTTGCGAAGCCAAACGATCCAAAAAGGACCGTCTTACCAAAGCACAGGAAAAGTTTATCCAAGGCGTAATAACTTGCGGCATTCCATTGTCCGCACTCATTATTATCGAATGGGATTTCCAGCCATAAAGGCCCTTTATCTAACAGAGAAATTAAGCTAAACTAGTATTAATGAAGAAATCTCTCATAGAAGAACTACCTAAAATTGTTGCTGATGGCAGAAAAGAGGTTGAGGAGATTCTCGAACGGCTTTCAAGTACCAGTAAACTCGGGCTTCAAACAAATGAGCTTGTTCTGCCCGCTAAAGATACAGCTGGACTTTTCCAAGGACAAGTAACCGAAGTAAATGAAAAAGAATGGATGAACCGACTTATCTACGGAGATAATCTTTTAGCTATGCAAGCATTGCTTGCAGGCGATCCATCCAGTGGACTTCCTAGTATGCGAGGCAAGATTGATTTGATTTATATAGATCCACCATTTGATTCAAAGGCTGACTATCGCACGAAAGTGACTCTTCCTGGTGTTGATTTAGAGCAGAAGCCGACGGTTATCGAGCAATTTGCATATGCTGACACTTGGAAAGACGGCACAGTGTCATACTTAAAGATGCTCTATCCTCGACTTGTATTAATGCGGGAACTTTTGTCTGATAAGGGAACAATCTATGTGCACATTGACTGGCATGTTGGGTGTTATGTTAGGGCATTATTAGATGATGTCTTCGGGAAAAGTAATCTTATAAACGAGATTATTTGGAATAAAGGTTTCAGAGGCACTGAATCCAAGAAAATTTTTCAACATTCCCACGATTCGATCTTCTTTTATGGGAAATCTCAAGATTATATATGGAATCAGCAAGGGCAACCATACAAAGATGAAAGTTTGGGAAGATATAATAAAATCGATGAGGAGGGGAAGAGATACGCAGAAATAAAAAGAGTTAGAACTGACGGGTCTATATACTATGGAAAAACTTACCCAAATGAGGATGGTAAAAAGATTAACGACGTTATCTCTCATGTCCCAACTATGGCATCTACCAATTCTGAGCGCATAGGTTACGATACCCAGAAACCCGAAGCTTTGTTGGAAATATTAATCAAATCTTCATCGAATGAAGGCGATGTGGTTGCCGACTTTTTTGGTGGATCTGGCACTACTGCCGCAGCAGCAGAAAAACTTAATCGTAATTGGATTATTTCTGATCTTGGCAAGCCAGCGGCAATGATTATGAGGAAACGGTTAATTGACCAGAACTCAAAGCCATTTTTATACCAAGCCATCGGAGACTACCAAAAGGAGGTTTTCTCAAGCTCGAAAATGTATCGAAGAGTTGGGGATTTATCCCATGTTGTTCTCCAGTTATTTGGTGCAATACCTTTTGCTGACGTAGAGCAACACCAAAGGAATCTCGGCTACATTAAGGAGAGTAAAACATTAATTTTAGTAGATTCTCCAAACAAGATGACGGGTCTCGCAACCTTAAAACGTGCACAAGAATTACGCAATTCGTTTATGGGTGGTTGGCAAAAAGTGGTAGTTCTGGGTTGGAATTTCACTTACGATATTACAGAAGCAATCCAATCACTTAATGACGATAAATTAGAAGTTTTGGTCATCCCTCCAGATCTATTAGATAAATTGAAAACAAAAGCTAGTTATAAAAATCTTGTAGATAGTGGAAAGGTGCGTTTTTCCTCACTACAATACTTGTCTCTCAAGCCAATCAGAAAAGAAAATACTACCAAAGAAAACGAAGAGCAGATTATAGTTCCATTGGATACCTACGTGCTTTTATCGCCAGATAATGTACCACTTGATGACAAAGATAGAGAGAAGCTATCGGGAATCATTGCCAAAGATCCACTAGCTCTCATCGAGTATTGGAGCGTAGATCCTGATTACGATGGCGAAACTTTTCGTAGTAGATGGCAAGATTATCGTGGCAATATAGAGAATGATAGAGATGAGCTTCATGTTATCCGAGAAGCCAGAATTATTGTGCCTAAAAAATCAAAACGAACCATAGCGGTTAAAGCCGTCGATGTTTTTGGTTTTGAAAGTGTTGTTATAAAAGAAATTTAGCTATGCCAACACCACTTAACATTGGGACACGCGATGTCCCTCTCCGCCTTGCCAAAGTACTGACGGAAAAAGTTAATGAAGCATGGGCGAGCGGAGAAATATTATCCAAAGTTACACCAGTAACAAGAGAGTTACTGACTTTTTGGTTTAGTGAGTCTCATGTTGAAACTAGAAATATAAATTTTCACCAAGGGCAACGGCAAGCCATACTAAATACGATCTATCTGCACGAGATTGTGGGTGTTAAAGCAGTCAAAGATATCTATGAAAATATAGAGTTTGAGCTTCTCTCGGAGCTCGATATGACTGAATTCAAGAAGCCAAAGTATGAAATTCCAAAATATGGAATAAAAATGGCCACGGGTACTGGGAAAACGTTAGTTATGAACGCTCTTTTGATTTGGCAATATTTGAATGCAAAATATGAAGAACAGCCATCGGGGAGATATTCTAAAAATTTCTTGCTGGTCGCACCTGGGCTTATTGTGTATGAGCGACTTCTTGACGCATACCTTGGTAAAGAAGACGAGAACGGGGAGCGAGCATTTGAGACTTCTGATATATACAACTTTCGAGACTTATTCGCACCACTAAGTTTCCGTGAAGATATTTTTGGATTCATCCAAAATAATGTGGCTCGCAAGCAAGAAATTGGTAGCAAGGTTACTGGGGCCGGTATCATTGCAATTGCCAACTGGCATCTGTTTATGGAAGAAGAGGAGCATGAAGAAAGTAGCACGCCACTAGATGATGTAAGTGGCATCATAAAGGATGTTTTTCCAATAAGACCTGGTGTGTCTGGAGGTAACTCTATAGATTCTTTGGATGCTCAGTATTTAAGCGGTAGAGAAATTGAATATCTTGCAAGTTTGCCGGATCTGGTTGCGTTTAATGATGAAGCTCATCACATCCACGAAAATAAATCATATGGAGAGGTAAAGGAAGTTGAATGGCAGAAGAGTCTTAATTCTATAGCAAAAAATAAGGGCTCCAAATTTATCCAAGTGGATTTTTCTGCTACCCCGTATGATGTAACTGGTAGCGGACAAAATCGAGTTAAGCATTATTTCCCACATATAATTGTGGATTTTGACTTGAAAACAGCGATACGTTCCGGTCTCGTTAAGACGATAGCTATTGATAAGAGAAAAGAGCTCACGGATTTGCCGTTGGAATTTAACGCCATAAGAGAAAACGGAGAAGTTATTGGATTGTCTGACGGTCAGAAAATGATGTTGCGAGCAGGACTAAGTAAGTTGCGTATTCTAGAAAAGAGCTTTGTGGATTTTACGGCTGATAAGAATGGGGTTTCTAATAAACACCCCAAGATGCTTGTTATGAGTGAGGATACGTCAGTTACTCCATTCATTGAGGATTTTTTGAGAAGTGAAGGTCTTAGTGAGGAAGATGTGATGCGAGTTGATTCTAATAGAAAAGGCGAAGTATCAGAAGAGGAATGGTTTGAAATTAAACAACGCTTATTTAATATAGATAAACACTCGAGACCTAAAGTTATTGTCTCGGTCCTTATGTTGCGTGAGGGATTTGATGTAAATAATATTTGCGTAATTGTACCTCTACGTTCTTCATCCGCACCTATTTTGCTTGAACAAACTATTGGTAGAGGTTTGCGTATTATGTGGCGTGAACCAGAGTTTGAGGAAATAAAATCAGAGAACAGGAGAAGACTTCTTGTCGAGAAAAAAGAACCAAATAGCTATATTGACCTACTCACCATTATTGAGCATCCAGCCTTTATCCAATTTTATGACGAATTACTCAAGGAAGGTCTTCTTGGTGAGTTGGAGCATGATCCCAAAGGAGGACAAGTCCTCGGCGATATTATCAGAGTTGGCCTTAAATCAAACTACAAAGACTACGATTTGTCTTGGCCGGTGATTATTAAGGATGCCGACGAAGAACTAGTTGAGTCTGAAATTGATATAAATAAATTAGAAAAGTTTACTGCCTACGAAACAAAAGACTTAAAGAAGTTTTTCAGTAAAGATGGGGAGCAATTTATTTCCGAGGAGATGACCGTCAAAACTCGTTTTGGTGAGTATGTGGTTGATGCCAATCTTTTTAAATCACAGAGCTATAATGAATATCTTCAGAAAATAGTCGATTGCGTAGTGAATAGAATGGCAAGAATAAGCCAGAGAAAAAATAAGGTGTTTCCGGCGATGCAGATTAATAACGTCCTTATCGCCAAAACAATAGACAGGTATATAAGAGAAAGACTTTTCGGTGAGCCATTTGACCCATTCGTTGATAATAATTGGAAAATACTGCTTCTAAAAAATGGTCTCATCACTAACCATATCGTAAAAGAAATTGGCAAAGCAATTTTTGAGATGCAACAGTCTGTCCAGCCAACTGAGGCAAAAGTGAACCATAATTATTTCTCAGGAATTAGTGAGTTGAGAATGCGCGAAAACTTTTCGCTACCAATTGTAAAAACTATCTATGAGCGTCTGCCATATCCATCAAATCGTGGCGGTTTTGAGAAAGATTTTATGGAGTATATCGATGGAGATACTGCCGTTGAAAGCATTATGAAGGTCAATGAATACTATCACTCATTTGCAACAGTTCTATATATACGAACTGATGGTCTCATGGCAACGTATTCTCCGGATTTTATAGTTAAAACTAAGGACAAGCTATACGTGATTGAAACTAAGGCCGAGAAAGATATTAATGATGAAAATGTTAAACAAAAACAGCTGGCTACTCTTGATTGGATAAAACGTATTAATTCTCTAGACGCAAAAGATAGGTCAGAACGCGAATGGGCGTACATTCTTTTGGGGGAAAATCACTTCTATAGCCTAAAGCAAAATAGTGCCTCCATCGAAGAGATCTGTGAGCTTGCTAGGGTTAAGGAGAATAAGGTTAGAGGAACCTTATTATAGCTTTTACTTTCGAAGATTTAGGTTGATTAATCTAAATCTCATTGCATTTTCACTCACTTGATATTTCTCAGCTAGCTTTTCTAGTTCAACCTCAGTAAAACCATCTTTGGCAATATTTATAAAATCTTTAGATAGTAAGCTTTGAGGCATAAGTAGTGCTGCCGCAAACATGTTTGCATGTCTTTCGGTGGGTGTCCTCATTATTTCTTTTTTATTGTCTCTATAATCAACAAAAGCATCTTTCCTTGGATGCAAAAAATAGTGCCCCAACTCATGGGCAATAGTGAACCTCTGTCTTACTGGAGCTTCATTACTATTTACTCCAATCAAAGCGTGTCCATTTTTTCTGATGAGTAGTCCCGAGAAATCTTTACTTGGTGCACGACTTATCTTTATTCCGTGTCGCGTAGCGATATCTTCTACGGGAATTGGTAATGTTTTACTTTCTAAATCGCTCAGTATCTTTTCAACTTCTGACTCAATTTTTTCTAAAATCATAATATTATTTTCAATCTTTAAAAAGTATTGCTGCCCATTTGGCTGCATTTTTGTCCTCCTGAGCTACTTTATGGAGGTCGACCTTAGTTAATGCAAAACCATCCGGTATAGCAGGAAAGAAATCTTTTATATCGCAATGAAATAATGTCGCAAGTTTCCATAAAGATACAGCCGATATGTTATTTCTTCCTGTTTCAATATGAGTCACCGCTTCGCGGGAGATGCCAAGCTTCTTAGCTATTTGTGATGCACTCAAATTCAACTTCTTGCGCATCTCGCGTACTCTCTTGGCAATATCTGCCTTGATTTCAGCGTCTGTGGCGTCCTTAGGATTAATTATATCTTTTTTCTTTTGCATCTTTAATAGGCTGATGTTGGTAACTTGTTATAGATTATACCGATTGTTATTAATTGTACCCATTATGTTATCTCAGGTAACATCTGGTACATCTAATTCCCTTGATATGGTATCAACTCTAGGTGTAGAATTCAAGTATACAAACTAATCAGCCCCGATGCCAAGCCGCAATGCGTGCAAAGCACAGGACTAAAGCCATGAGCGAAGACAAAAAACACGACGGGGGCGACAATAAGGACACAATCATTATTGTAAACGCCAGGGAGAAGGTCTGGAATAAGAAGGAGATATCGTACGAGGAGGTCATCGTACTAGCCTTCGGTTCGTATTCCAATGACGAGAATGTTGTTTATACTGTGACATTCTCAAAGGGCGAAAATCCTCATCACGAAGGGTCGATGGTAAGGGGGGACGTTGTTAAAGTTAAGAAAGGTATGATATTCAATGTCACACAGACTAATAAATCGTAATTCTGACCTATTAAGGCTCAGAAGTGAAGGGTATGATATCGAGGTAAAGAACGGGCATCTTTTGGCTCATCATATTCCATATGTCAATTCGAAAAAGGAGATCGCTTTCGGGGTTCTTGTCACCCCGCTTGGCGATCTAGCTGGGGATAAAACGACCAAGCCACAAGATCACGTGATCCATTTTCATGGCGAACATCCTTGTGATAAAGAAGGACTGGTTATAAAAGGGATCCAACATTCGAGCGAAAAGAAAACTCTGGTAGAAGGAGTCGAAGTTGACCACTCTTTCTCTAATAAGCCGACCGATGGCTATCCAGATTACTATGAAAAAATAGCCACCTACGCAAAAATAATTTCTGCACCCGCTGAATCAATTGATCACTCCGTTACGGCCAAGGTATTTAGGCCGGTGAGGACAGATAATGATCCGGATGAGGTTTTTAATTATTTGGATTCAAATTCAAGTAGGGCAGAAATTCAGAACATCACTTCTAAACTTCAGAACCTTAAGATAGCCATCATCGGTTTAGGGGGTACGGGTTCATATGTATTGGATTTTGTCTCTAAGACGCCAGTTAAGGAAATCCATATTTTTGATCAAGACGGCTTCCTCTCTCACAATGCTTTTCGCGCTCCCGGAGCGCCTGCGATCGAAACGTTAGAATTGCAACCAAAGAAAGTGGCTTATCTGCATGGCGTTTACTCAAAGATGCATAAATATATTACGCCTCATGAGTACCACCTTACCGCCGAAGTTTCTGAAGAATTATCGGGAATGGATTTTGTTTTTATATGCGTAGACAAGGGGGAAAGTAAAAAGTTAATCGTCGATAAGTTAGAAGAAAAGAAGATTCCCTTCATAGACGTTGGGGTTGGTATTGAAGCTGTCGGTGGCAAGTTAACTGGAAGTGTTCGGACTACCGCAGTTACGGAAGGCAAAAACGACCATATTGATAAAAGAATTTCTTTTGCCGATAATGGAAGTGAAGACTATCATAATAATATCCAAATAGCAGAGTTGAACGCACTTAATGCCGCTTTTGCTGTTATAAAATGGAAAAAGATTTTTGGTGTCTATCATGATTTTGGGAATGAGCACGATTCCGTCTATAGCATCAATGTTAACCAGCTAATCAACAATGACGTTATCTCATAAATTTGTACAAAATATACCGGAACATTTAGATGATGGGGTAATTTATGTTTCTATAGAGTACGCCACGGCCATCCACAAATGTTGTTGTGGATGTGGCAATGAAGTTGTCACCCCTTTTTCCCCAACTGATTGGGAATTGATATTTAACGGTGAGGCAATCTCCCTATATCCATCGATTGGGAATTGGAATTTTAAATGCCAGTCGCACTATTGGATCACCAATGACGCTGTTGAGTGGGCACCTAAGTGGTCTAAACGCCAGATTGAAGAAGGTAATAAAAGAGACCAGAAAGTTAAGGGTGCATATTATAGAAAAGATAAAGGACGTAAATCATTACTTGATTTTCTGAAGATTAGATTCTAGTTTAGATCTAGTTTTTTGCCAGCACTCAATAGGACGTTCTTAAGTCCTTTTTATACTGTCGCATTTGTCTCATTTACCCCGACCAAGGAGCTTCGTTTAGTCGCTGGCTAAAGCTCTCAAAAACCTTTAGAATACCCCTAACAGCCTCGTACTAGACATACGAGTCCAGCAAGCGAACGTAGGTGAGCGCAGTGCCCAGCGCCAGTAGGCGGTAGGTATTAAATTTAGATAGGTTATTTCACTCGAGACATAAATTATGAGCTTAGAAAATCCCAATTCTGATAGAGAGGAGCTAATTAGGGCAGTTTTAGAATATGGAAATCGATTAATTGAATCGTCTATGGAGATGATATCCGTGTTGCCGTTCGAGATTAAAGGAGAAAAATTTACTTTGGTATATGGAATATTCCCAAGAGAGTCTGGTAATGTGTGGGTAAGAGTTGGGTTGTTTAATGATTATCAAGGCGCTAAATTAGAAAATGGAAGCAGTTTTAACGTAGGAGAGATTTCAATGACACGGTTAATGTTTAATCTTGAATCCAGTAGCGTGCATGGAGAATTCGGTACAGATGAGAAATATGAAGGTAGGGGATTTGGCAGCGCTCTCTTGTACTTAAGAGACGGTATCATTAAAGACATTATAAAAAAATATAAAGATAAGTTTTCATCAAGTTTATTAAGAAGTGAAATCGCAGATAATTCTCGGGCACAAAGCGAGAATAGGCAACATGATGGGCTAACAACTTTTCTCGCCAAAAAAATGGGATATACAAAGGAAGGCGAAAAACTAGTTAAAGATTATATTATTTAGCCTGCTCGAGACGGTCAGTAAATATTTTACTATTATGGCAGCACCGATAACCCACATAGTTTTAGCCAATAAAGTTTTTTCTAAAGAATTTCCACTTTTTTCTAGGGAAAAATTTTTTGTTGGGACTAGTTTCCCGGATATAAGGTATCTTGGAGTAATTGAAAGAAGTAAGACGCATTTTACAAGCCCCCTGTTGGCAGATATTAAGAAAGAGAACGATGCCCAGGCAGGTATGATGTTTCATTCATTCGTAGATGGAGTCAGGGAAAAAGTTTTGAAGGAAGCTGGGATATACAAGATGATTCCGAAGAATGGGATTAGTATCCAAACACTCAAGCTGTTGGAGGATGAGGTCTTGTACAATAAAATAGAAGACTGGAAAGTCATTGCTTCTTATTTTGATTCCATACTGGCAGAGGAGCTAGCCTATCCAATAGGCGAAGATTCTATAAAAAGATGGCACAATGCACTGCAACATTATTTCGTGGAAGGCCCTAATGCGGGGAGTAGAAAAGTTCTATTTACGGAAATGAATTTTAGCGACGAGAATACTTTTGAGACAGAAGAAATTTTAGCAGAGATGAGGCAAAATGATAAAATCATAGATATGATAAATGATTTCTATAATAAGTTTGGAGAAAAGATAAACTAGCCTGCCCGAGAAGAGCTGCCTATGATCATAAGAATTGCTCAAGAAAAAGATTTGGGAGATATCAAAGAAATCTATTCTTTATATTACGATGATCAGAAAGATCTCGAGCACTTTTTAAATCGAGTAAGAGAAGCTATCAATCGATCAGATATCGCCCAACAGTGGGACTTTCATTATTTGGTAGCAGAAATTGATAATAGAGTTCTTGGATTGATTGGTTTTTGTAAGCCACTTAAAAAGTTGCTATCATTTACCAAGACATCAAGGCCAGTCGAACTGTACAGTCTTTTTGTAAAAGAGAAATTTAAAGGAATCGGGCGCCCGCTCCTTGAAGAAATGACCAAACAAGTTAAGGAAGCTGGATATACAGAGATAGTTGTATACAGCGACGAAAAATGGAGTGATAGTTGGGGGTTTTACGATAAGCTCGGCTTCGCAAGAGTTGGCAAGCTCGATGTTAGCGGAAACGGTCAAGTTTGGACAATAGCTTTAAATTAGACAGAAGTAGCGGTGCCCGAGATGCATTGTTTGTGATAAGACTTGAATAGCTAAAATAACCTTGTTGGGCTTGACCCGTTAGGGGTTCGAGCTCGACTTGGCCAGCAAAAAAATTTTTAAAGCATGAAATATTTTGTCGGATACATCATTGAAGGAGAAGCAGTAGATTACTATAAGACTTTAGGCGAGGATTTATCAAAGCGTTTTGGCGTGAAAAATATATCACTAACCAAGCCTTTACATATGACTTTTAAGGCTCCTTTTGAATCAGATGATATCAAGCCTTTCGATAAGCGATTAAGGGAATTAGCACAAAGAGAGGCTATACCGTTCGTATTAAATAAATTTGGACGTTTCGGAGACTATGACTTAACAATATATTTAGCTCCAGCCGGGAATGAGATCCTTCAAAAAAACGTAGACGAGATCGCGAATGCTATTTATGAATTTGGAGATAAAAGATTACCAACCCATCTTCCGATTCGTCTCCACGCGTCCATCGCGCGCTATCTTAGCCCGGAATTGGCAAAAAAAGTTTGGGAATATCTTGAGACACTTCCCGCTCCTCATTTTGAATTAAGTTTTAATAATATAGCCCTATTTATACATAGCGAAGACCGCTGGAGCGTGGAATCTAGGTATCCCTTTAAATAGACCAGTCCGGCGACATCGACAATAGGGCGCTCGCTCGGCGGGCCCTTATTGTTCTTGTGGAGAAATGCCAGTATCGTTCCAACTTCGAATCCAGGCCCCACAGCACTATGATTGACCTAGTCAGCGTATTATAGTATAATCTTGGAATCATGAATATTGCCCAGAATAACAATACGTTGAATACGGTTGCCACTTATAAGAAAAGCGTCTTTTCGGCTTATTTGACCAAGATTTTTTTGAAGTAATATTATTTGCAAAAGCGCCTTGGCCAGATTGGCCGAGGCGCTTTTTTTGTTGCCAACTGGAGAACTTTAACAAGGAGGTAGTCATGATCAGGAGAAAAGAAGTTACGCTAGAGAGTCGAATCAATGATCATTGTTCTGCGGGCGAATATGAGAACGCCCTAACTCTAGGTGCTAATGACCCATTCTATCTGTCTCGTATTATTATCAATGCATTCAAGGACGCCAATATTGGTCAAGACATGATCGATCGTCTGCTGGGTATGTATATCGAAATGATGCAAGATCGTGATTCTTGGGCCTTGGAAAACCGTTTTCGGTACTGTCTGATATGGTTTGATCATTTTTCTTACTATCTATGGCAAAGAAGGATGATGGAATGGTTGAGGAGATTCTATAGAATAATCGTCTTATCTGGCCTAGAGAAAGATGAGTCTACGGTAAGAGAGGTTCGGCATTTAATATATAGATTTGTCGAATCAGCAAGGTGGGATGATAATCCTAGAGAATTCGGGCTATTGCCTGGCATATTGAATGGTCTAAGAAAGGACTACAGAGGTGATGATTATATAATTCCTCGGCTAACAAGGACGTTCAGCTCCGAAGAAGAGTTTCTCTTTTGGAAGTTGGGTCGAGTATCGGCTATCAGCGACTTTGATTCCGATGTCCAAGAAGAAGGACTGGTCAGCCTGAATATGGTGTCGAATATTTTCGACAGAATTAGGCAGGTCGGTGGGAACATGAATCGTGCCAGAGATATAGTAGAGGCGATTATTAAATCACAGCTGAATGGATGGACAATAGTAGCTGGTCGAGCTAGGAACCAAAAGGGCGCCATGCAGGCGCTGAGAGTATCGATGGCTATGGCGAGGAAACTAGAGGAGTATAGGTCTCGATTCAGAGAATAGGCAAAGACAGTATGGCCCCGCTTTAGCGGGGCTTTTCTTGTAAATAAAAAACGGGCGGCCTGGTGGCCGCCCGTTGGTGTACCTGATGCTGGGGCTGATTAGGATTCGACGACTGGCGTCGTCGGCGCCGACACCATGGCGAGGATCTTCTCGGCCTCTTCGGTACTGATGACTCCGTCTTCGATTGCCATGTCGAGCATTTTGCGGTGGTTGGCCGGTGGAAAATTCACGAAGACCTCGGCTGTGTCTTTTAGGAATTGTTCCGAAGCCAACTCGTCCGTCATCGGCAGGCCGCAGGATTCGATTTCTTGCGTGGTCGCCGCCGTCTCCTCATCAGTCTGCTCGATATTGCCTTTGGCAATCAACTTGGCAAGGAGTTCTTTGCCGCTGTCGATAGAGAAGAAGCCTCGCGACTGTTCGCCGTCGGGGCTTTCGAGCTTCCGATGAGCTCGTGGGTTTCCACAATCACAACGTACAACTACTAGTTCCATGAGACCCTCCACGTCTGTTGAAAGAACCTTCTACGCGATGAGGATGATAACATGTTGGTAGATATCGTCAAGTTGCTTAGGCCTCAATACAAAACATCGGCCAGAGGCCGATGTGGGGGGGGCAGAAGGTATCTACTTCTTTATGACTGTAGCTGGGCATTCTGCCGCTTTTTTTACAAGACTATCATATTCAAACGATTCGTTTCCGCTGGTGGTTACTTTACGAGTGGTGCTCGGCAAGGCGATCGCATCGCCAGAATCGTCAGAAATCAAATGCAATTGGACTGAGCCGCTGGGCCAAATTCTGACTCTGAGTACGCGATTGTGATCGTCCAAGAAAAATCTGTGTTTAGGAATCGCCACGGCACTTCTCCTTAGAGAACGAATGGACTAAGAATATGCTGCCACAATAGGGCCCCCGTGTCAATGTAGAGCCTCTGCTAAATAAAAAGACGGGCGGCCTGGTGGCCGCCCGTTGGCACCTATGGTGCTTGGCGCTAACTACGATTCGACGACTGGCGTCGTCGGCGCTATCGCGTCCGTGAGGGTGAGGATTTTCTCGGCATTCTCGACGCTGACCACGCCTTCTGCGATTGCCAGGGCCATTACGCTCGGCCAATCTAATAACGCCGGCCACCTCGAGAGTTTGATGGCGGAGAGCCTAACTTCCTTGTCTGAGAGGCTCGACGACTTTGCTTTCTCGGCTGCTGCCGCCACGGCCTCGACATCAGTCGCCGGCAGACCGCAGGAGTCCAACTCCTGCATCGTGGCCGCCGTCTCTTCCGGCGTTTGCTCGATCTTGCCTTCGGCGAGGCCGCTGGTCACGAGCTCCTCTCCGCCCGCGATGGAGAAGAAGCTTCGCGATGTTGGCCCGCCTTCGGCCTGGAGCTTGCGATGGGGCCGTTCGAGGCCACACGGACACTGAATGACTGTGATCTTCATGGAAAGAACCTCCTGGTTGACGATGGCCACATACTAGCACGCTAGGGCATAATGTCAAGCGTGTGAACTTGGCGTGACTAGAATACAATGGCTGCCTTTTCCGGCAGCTGCCGGAGCCAAAAAGGCAGCCATTGTATTCTAAGTCGTTTATGATTAAATTTAGATATGAAGAAACTTTCCTGGGATGATATCGAAACAATGACAGACGAACTGGCCGGCAAGATTAAGGCCAGCGGTTTTGAGCCAGACTATATTATCGGCATAACCATTGGCGGATTGATTCCGCTTCATTTTTTGGCCAAGAAGTTAGGCGGCACATCTAATATCCTGACCATATCCGTCAATTCGTATAACAAAGACAAGAAGGGAAGCGTGAATATCAAATATATGCCCGAAGTAGATCTGAGCGGTAAGAAGGTGTTACTCTTGGATGAAATTGTGGGTACAGGCGATACCATCAAAGAAGTCTCGGCTGTTCTGAACGACAAGTACAAAGTCGGAGAACTGAAGACGATCTCCCTTGTTGTTCTGAAAGATAGTAATCCTCATCCTGACTTCTACGCATTAGAGGTGGATGGCGATTGGGTTGTGTTTCCATGGGACAAGCACGAATTCCCCGAACATTTTAAATAATTATGAAAATGGCGGTCTTTTTGTCCGGCAACTGCCGGATCAAAGACCGCCATTAAGATCTAATCACAATGAGCAGACATAACTATGCGGGTAGAAAATATGAAGTTGTGGCGTATGATCCAGAATGGCCGAAACTTTTTGAATTAGAAGCCTCCAGGCTTAGATTAACTTTCGGAGAGGATGCTCTAATGATTGAGCACATTGGTAGCACCTCGGTTCCAGGATTAGACAGTAAGCCGACCGTGGATATACTAATAACTGTTAAAGATATCGCTACCGTGGAATCTCATGTTTTAGATATGGAATCTATAGGGTATAAACATCTCGGAGAGTATGTGAAGCCTGGGACGCACCTTTTCGTTAAAGAACGACCCGATAACGCAGACAGGCTTTTCAACGTCCACGTATTCCCCAGCGATCATCCGCACGTACAAGATATGCTTAAACTAAGAGATTATTTCCGCACTCATCCAGAAGAAGTAACGAAGTATATGAATCTCAAGCGAGAATTATTTGAAAAATATCCCGACGACTATGGTCAATATCGAAGATTTAAAGACGAATACATGGAGGAGTTAAAAAAGAGGATCATATAAAAATGGCGGTCTTTTAGGCGGCAAAGACCGCCATTGTTAATTAAAAGACCGTCATTAAGACTTAATTCCAATGGGTAATATCGAATCAAAATTTAAAGATTTTCTAAAAGTTGCTAAGATTTTAAACGACAAGAACATCGTACCCGTTCTCTATGGTTCTTTAGGCTTATATCAAATCATTAAACCTTTGAGCGAAATTGATGACATCGATATGCTTGTATCTGACGAATGGTTGAAAGATAGGTGGCCAGAGTTTAAAGCGTACTTAGAATCTCATGGCTTTAGAATGGACGATGAGCATGAGCACGAATTCTCCCATCCGGATATTAAAGGTTGGATAGCTTTCGCTTCAATCCAAGAATCGCATATTCACTCTGGGCTAAACAGAGACGACCTTCAAGAAGTCGTCCACGACGGCGTAAATTACTTGGTACTTACTCCAGAACAATATCTACGTGCCTATCGGGCTTGTCTCAAAGATAGCTATCGCCAGAGTAAAAAAGGCGACGCTGATTTAATAAAAATCAAAGCCCTCGAAGAATATATGGCGAGATAACAATGGCGGTCTTTTGAGCTCCGGCAGCTGCCGGAAAAGACCGCCATTAAGATTGAACTAAGATGCCAGAAGAAAACCAAAGCATACCACCGATAGTTGAAGATCAATCCACGACACGGCAGGATGTGCCGCAGGTTGAGATCAAAGTTGAAGAATCGCCGACAGCGTCGGCCCCGGAGCCAATGGCTCCTCAGCCGCCACCGACCACAGAACCCCCTCCGGCAGCTGCCGGATCATCCGAAAGCATTATCTCTCGTCTTCTGACTAAAGCTCGCCAAGCCATCAAACAACGCAAAGAGAAAAAGAAACAGAAGATTCTCTCCGCCCTCGCCGAAAAAGGCCAGCTGACCAATGAAGATATCCGTAAGCTTCTCCGATGTTCTGACGCCACGGCCAGACGCTTTTTGACTGAGCTAGAGAAAGAAGGCAAGATTCAGCAGATTGGCAATGATGGTAGAAGCGTCCACTACAAACCGCTCAACTAATCCCTTCTAAACCGCTCATTTCCACCAAATGAGCGGTTATTCTTGTATGAGCTTATCAACATTCTTTGCGCTTGTATTGATGCGCCCAAGTGCTTAAATGAATGCATATGTTCTTTGGAAGCTGACGGGGAGACAAGGTTCCGGGCTCTTTTTAACTTCACGCTAAGTCGCTTTTATTTCTCCCTCCATAGCTGCTTTAGGGCAATTATGGTGGGGGAAAGAATAAAGGTCGACGACCCTCGCTGTTAATCAATTGCACGACTACTTAGGATGAAAGAGGGTCATCGACACTCGATCATCTAATTGTCGTGGTATATCAATATGTCCAAAAAACATGTTGTAGTCCATACCGGGGAGGTAACTCCCAAGTCTGGACAGTACCATCCTGCGGGAGCTCCGCGGAATCGCGAAATTACCCTTTCTAAGGGTGATCGTGTTCCGCCGAACAATCAAGGGAAGCAGCAGCGTTTCACCATAATCGATCCGACTAAGGTGAAAAATCGCTAGTTGCTAGTCGTTCTTCTCGTTGGCTTTCAGGGAATATATAATTTGCGTAAATAAATATGAATAGCGAGATAGAAAAATTAAAATTACTTGAAGAATCAAGATCGTCTCATGAAAAATTTCATTGGAACTGGACCTTTCTTTCAGGCGGAACACTCACCTTGCTAATAGGATTCATAGAGAGAATAAGTCCAATAGATAATCCGTCTCTTAGATTACTGGCGAGATACTCGATCATTTTTATGATAGCCGCCTTAGTCTTATCACCCATTAGAAATCTTTTGTCTGCGCTAATTGTTGGCAAGATGGCGAGTATAGAATCTATGAGCACTCGTAAGGAGATATTGAGTTTTTTTAATGATGCAAAGATAGTTGGCTTTTTCGTAAACGTCATAGCTCTACTCAGTATATGTTTATATATACTTGGGTTAAGCATTATGTCATATGTAGCTATATCAACTTTTTTGTAAGCCAATAAAAAGAATGGGCTAAGTTCAAATATATGGATCAATATTTAGAGGATCAGAAAAAAGAGCTTTTTGAGCGATTATCTCCAGAAGAGAAGATCAATCTTTTGGGTCCGCAATTGCAACTATATGCGTCAGCTGTTTCTAAAAAAATGGCCACGTTGTCATCGGTTGCTGCGTTGTCGGCTACCCTTATAATTATCTCCACGCTTAATAGGGCCTTAGTGCCACTAAGCGATAACGAAATACGTACGGTTCTCTCAATATTTCTAATCCTTATACCTATCTCTTTGCATATCTACATTAAGGACATTGAAGACAGCGCAAAAAATTCCCTAGAAACTATAAAGTCATATCATAGAGAAGATATACTTGGAGATCTAGAAAAAGATGTATTATTTAGTGATAAGCTTGTCTCTAAATCCCCAATGGTAATGACGTGTATATTTTATATCCTCATAGGCTTTATCATATTAAAGATCTGGTTAAGATGAGCGAATATTCAATAATAATTGATGGCGTTAAATGGTATATAGATAGTTTTAGACATGTTAAACCCTTGTGTCCAAAACATCACCTCCCACTCTATCTAGAAGTTAACGACTACAACGAGTGTTATCTAAAATGCGAAGAATGTGCTAACTCTTACATGTTCAAGAGAGAATTTAATGCTCAGAAACAATACATCTTAGACAAGCTCGATTCGAAGATGTTTAAGAACATGAGATTTATCAACCTGGACGACGAAGCCATTCCGATTGCAGAAGCAAAAGCATCATCCAAAGATAATAAATATTTTGCAACCGCCGTTCTTACAGAATCTAAAGTTGGTAAAAGATTGGTGGTATATGCCGGAGAAAAAGGTAAGCCTACGAAAACTCAAATTTTCGTAGAGCCGGAGATTAAAAGATTATCCTTCGACCAGAAAGACCTTCATCCGGCAGATGTTTTTACAAAACTTGAGGCAACTTTTGATAACGGAGATGCCACAGTCATTAAGAAAAGTAAAAAACCATGAAAACTGTTGTAATAACGGGGACGAGCAAGGGAATTGGATTGGCCACGGCCAAGAAGTTTTTGGATGAGGGCTGGCGTGTTATCGGCACATACTTCGATAAGCCAATTCCGCTAGAACACGAGAATCTGGTTGCCATTCAATATGATCAAGGTAATTCGGAGAGTGTGGCCGAAGTGGCCACGCAGATTGCCAAGATCGCACCAAGCGTGGATGCATTGGTTAACAACGCTGGAATCCTTATTGACGCCACCGACAAAGTTGCTGATCCGGTCAAAATCAGAAAAACACTCGAAGTTAATGTAATCGGCGTCATTGATTTAACTGAACGACTGCTGGCACTACTTCACACGGGCAGTCATATTGTAAACATGAATTCCGGCTATGGCTCGATCTCGAAACCAGAATTAGACGACGAGACCTCTTCCGGATATCGCATATCGAAAGCGGCTTTAAATATGTATACTCGTCATTTAGCTTTTCGAGTAGAATCAAAGGGGATTATAGTTTCGGCTTTTGCACCGGGCTGGGTGAATACGGATATGGGCAATATTATCGCTACAGACACAGATAGACCCTATCGAGAACCCGAAGAGGCGGCTGATGATATATTTCAATTAGTAACTACCGTCACAGAAACCGGCCAATTTTGGAAAGAAGGCCAAAAAATGGATTGGTAATCAACGAAATGGCACATATTAATGTAGAGATAAAAGCTCGATGCGATAATCACGAAAAGATTCGTGAAATCTTAAAATCGAAGTCTGCCAACTTTAAAGGCACCGATCATCAAATTGATACATATTTCAATGTGCCCAATGGCAGGTTAAAATTAAGATAGGGGAATATCGAAAATTGTCTTATATTTTATGAGAGAGAAGACAAGGAGGGTCCAAAACAATCTAACGTGTCGCTTTTTAAAAACGATCCAAGCTCACCGCTCAAGAGTGTGCTCTGTAGCTCTTTGGGAGGATTGGTCGTAGTAGATAAGCAAAGGGAAATATATTTTATAGATAACGTAAAATTTCATATTGATACCGTTGCTAATCTCGGCACTTTTATAGAAATTGAAGCTATCGATAAGGATGACGTTATCGGGAAGAATAAGCTTCAAGAGCAGTGCCAGTATTATCTAGATCTTTTCGGAATCTCTGCCGGCGATCTAATATCAAATTCTTATTCCGACATGTTGTTAAAAAAATAACTAAGTATGGCGATTAATCACAAAGATAAAACTATAGAGACATATAACACTAGCATCCAAGCGCTGGTAAAGAAATTCGCGAATTTTGGACCCCGCATCGAAGACATTAAGCGAGGATTCTCGTATATTTCTAAAGAAAATCCAAATGTCTTAGAAATTGGCTGTGGCTATGGCCGAGAAGCGAAAGAAATATTGAAGTTAACTAGCCACTACCTAGGGATGGATATTTCCGAAGAGATGATAAGGAAGGCGAAAAACGATGTGCCTGATGGCAATTTCGTTGTATCTGACATCGAGAATTATGTGTTTCCGGACGGTTTGGATATTATTTTCTCGTTCGCATCATTGTTGCACTCAGACATAGAAAATCTTAGGCTAATAGCCGAACGAGCCTATGAAGCGCTTGCAAAAAATGGCATATTTTATATATCTTTGAAGCGAGGCGTCTATCATAGGGAGATTCAAGAAGATGAATTTGGCACTAGGGTTTACTACTATTATGCTCCCGAAGATATTGAAGCGCTGGATCCTAGGTTTACTACCGTTTGGAAAGACGAACACGAGCATGGGGGCCAAGATTGGTTTACAATAATTTTAAAGAGATAAAGCTACAATGAAAAAGATTTTTTATAACAAACTCATAAGAGACAGAATACCAGAGAAGATTAAGCGCAATGGCGGAGATTACGCGATTGAGAAACTTAATAAAAAAGCATTCGAGGCTGCACTTTTGACTAAAGTGGGTGAGGAAGCAAGCGGGTTGCTATCTTCTAAAACCAGAGAGGAGATAACTTCTGAATTAGCTGACATTATTGCCGTTATCGACGAAATAAAGAAATTCAAAAAGATTACAGATAAACAAATATCCCAAGCTCTAGAAGAGAATTTTAATAAAAAGGGCGGTTTCGATAAAAGGTTATTCTTAATATGGTCTTCTGATACTGGGTACAAGACTAATGAGCGTAGGAATAAGTCAAAAAAATAAAATTATAATTAATAAAAACATATGTGTAAAGGAACATCAGGGACGGTGTATGGCTTGGGTCTAATCGGTGCGGCTGTTTTCTATATTCAGCACGCAACGTCGTTTGGCGCTGGAGTGGTGGGCGTTCTCAAGGCCATCGTCTGGCCAGCGATGTTGGTTTACAAGCTACTCGGGCTCTAAAAACATGAAACTATACGATATTGCCATGCTCCGCATGTACAACCAGCGGATCGTTGGCGACAAATTTAATAGACCCGAGGAAGTTGTCAGGCATTTGGGTGCCATTCAAGCTCAAGATTATCAAAGCGCTTTGTGGGCCATTGGTTTGCGCATGAAGAAAGCCGATAAGGCTGACGTCGAGAGGGCACTGGCCGAGGGAAAGATTGTTCGAACATGGCCGATGCGCGGGACGTTGCATTTCGTGGCCACGGAAGATGCTCATTGGATGATGGATCTGCTGGTGTCTAAGAATATCAGAGCCGCGGCCTTACGCGGCGATAAAAGATTCGGTCTCAATGATAACGTCATTAATCAATGCAAACGAGTAATTCAAAAAGCTTTACGTGGCGGCAAATCATTATCTCGTCCAGAGCTTTACCAAGTTCTAGAGAGGCAGGACATAGATACTAAGAACAGTCGTGGACTACACATTCTGGGTCGCCTAGCTCTTGAAAAAGTAATATGCTTTGGTCCTAGAAAAGATAAGCAGCAGGTTTTTGTACTCTTTGACGAATGGATTTCTGAATCCAAAAAACTTAGCCGAGATGAGTCTCTGGCCAAGTTAGCAATTAGATATTTCACTGGTCATGGCCCAGCTCAAATTAAGGACTTGGCTTGGTGGTCGGGTCTTTCGATTAAAGACATTGGCGTCGGGATTGAACTCGCTGGGCCTGAACTCGTAAAAGAAGTGGCTGATGGTAAAACATATTGGATGGCGCCCAAGCAGTCTAGGGTAGTAAAAAGTAACACGGCCTATTTGCTACCGGCGTTCGATGAGTTTTTGGTGGCCTATCGCGATCGGAGCGCTTCTCTTGAGGCGATCCACGCTAAGCATATAAATCCAGGAGCAAATGGCATGTTGAGTCCAGTGATCGTGATTAATGGACAAGTACTCGGGACTTGGAAGAGGATTACCAAGAGAGGCATGATCGATATCGAGCTCAAACCATTTGCCCAGCTTGCGACTGACCAAATGAAATCCATCGATAAGGAGAAAGAGGCTTATCTTAAATTCTTAAATCTTTGAACCTAAGAAATTTTTTCATTGGCAGAGCAATCGGCTTTATTATTGTTTTGGGCCTAGTCTTGCTTTGGTATCTCATATCCAGATAGTCAGTCATTGGCAGATGATGCTTAGCTTGACTTCCCTCGGCTTAGTTGCGATACTATCGCCAGCATTTTGATAGCGGGAGGCACCTGATGAGAGGATTCCTCGAAAACATAGGCAGGTCTACGATAAAATTTTTTCGAGATATTAGTATTAATGGTGAGATGATCCGTATCATCCTCGCAGACCCCAATGGGGTAGAGCTGACGTCATTATTTGAAGAGGTCCATAGGCGCGTACCTCGAGCGAACAAATTTGATATCGGGCCGGCATTGAGCGGCCTAATGTCCACTGGGCGATATTCGTATGTCACGCTTACCGATAAAGATGGTTCAAAGCTTGCTGTAAGATATAACAAATTCAACAAAGTATCACTGTCGAGAAAACAGCAATGTCTCAAGCTCGGTCACGATGTGCCCGATGACGTGGCTTATCAGGCCGGTGGTGCTATTATGCGAGGCGGCTATTGTCGCAGGTGTCATGAGCTCGTAGATCTGGGTTGTCTAGGGAACGTCTGGACTAAGGAAACTGTCCAGACCAATGGCGTAGTGTCGCTGGAAGGATTCGACGTTTCGGTAGCAACTAACCAAGGTCTTAAGGTTTTCAATCTGAGTTAAGCATTGTCCCCAATTGGGGACTTTTTGTTTGAATTTACATATTTGAATGCTTGATCAGAAGGTAGCACGTCAAATTGACGGACATCTCATGTCGGTATATAATGTTGTCCAACAGGCAGAGGCTCTTTTACACCCAGAGGAGGGGTTTGCTATGTGGGACCCATATGCGGAGCTAAAGAAATTTCAATTACCCAACGGCCTTACAGTCTACTTGGGCACCTGGGATCGCCCCTGGCTGAAAGTCGGGATAGTGGTCCATAGTGGTGCTAGGCAAGATGTCGATGGCAAGGAGGGCACAGCCCACTTTGTTGAGCATCTTGTCGGCGAAAATGTTCGACCCTGGACTAACGAAACAATCAAGCGGTATTTTCAGGAATCTGGCGGTAAGGCATCGCTTGGATCAACTGGCTATAACGCTACTTCTTTTCATTTTGATATGCCGTTGGAAGGCGATAATCTTGAGCGTGCCTTAGATCTATTCGGGCACATGCTAGTGGATTGTAAAATTGAACATATGGTTGAGCGTGAGCGTCAGGTTATCATTCAGGAATTTGCTAGAAGATTTCCAATACGATGGATGGCCGATAGAGTGCTCAGGCGACGCCAATTGTTATTCCCTGGAGTTAAGCTAGCGAGGAGTCCTGGCTGGGTTGGAACTCCGGAATCTATTCTTCGTATTACTGCTGAAGATATGCAGTCGTTTTATGATCAATACTATACGCCAGCTAATATGACTATCGTGGCCGTGGGAGGATTAAAGCCAGAAGAATTCGCAGCTATTCTTAGCAAGAGTCCATTTGGCTTTGAGAAATCTGGCATACGCACTCCATTGGTGAAGCTCATCGATCATTTCAATCCACCAGAAGAGAATATGTTAATTCATAAGATATCAGATTATTCATTACAAGCCGCTGATCGATCGGCAATTGAAAGCTTTGTTGCAATGCCTGGCACCGTGAGGCGTAAGGCTTTGGCTAGAGTCTCCGATGTATTAGGAGACGTTTTCTTCAGAGAGATTCGTGAAAAGCGAGGCTGGACTTATGGCTTTAGTTCTGGATGGGAGGACTTCGGAGAAGCCTATGAGTTTAATATCCAAGGAGCTTTCCCGTGGAATGGGCTAGAGGCCATAGAAGGTTTAGTAGATGACTGCCTTGCTATGGCAGAGAAGAATGATGATCTAATCCAGCATCACATCAAGGCGTCTGTCCTTGGCTATAAGATTATAGACGTCAGTGGCAGTAAAGTAGTCGACGGCTCTGTGGGTGACCTTAAGTTCCATCATCGTGTTCTATCAAATGAGGAAGAGGCCAGGGTTTCGGCCGCTGTTACGGTAGAAGAGGTCAAGTCTATCTTTCCGCTGTTAGCGAGAGATCGTCGCTGGACCGTAATTATACATCCTTAGCTCAGAATTGATCATTAAATAAAGATGAAGAGCCTGACCAGCTCTTTTTTGTTGGGCCTAGTTTACGAAACGAGAAAAGCGTGTTATACTTTTGTCTTTAACTATTGCCATGGCACAAGGTGAAGCTATAATCAGGTTCGATAAGGTGTCATTCGACTATGGACACAATAAACCCATCCTCCACGAGGTGGATTTTTCGGTTCGCCGAGAGATTAAGATGACTATCATGGGCCAGAATGGATCGGGCAAGAGCACGATTTTTCAACTTATAACTGGTGGATTAAAGCCCGAGTCTGGAACTATTAGTACTGTGTCTAATTTAACGATAGCTATCGCTCGGCAGGTTATTCCCCGTGAGCAACTCGATCTAACTGTGCGAGATTTTTTTCAGGCCTGTTTTGCTGACAAGATTTATGACATTGATCCACGCATCGATGCCGTGCTGGACGTAGTTAATCTACATGCGCCGCACGAGCGTATTGTGCGTACTTTCTCTGGCGGCCAGCAGGCCCGCCTCTTATTGGCTTCGGCCCTAATCCAAGACGCCGATGTTCTGTTGCTGGATGAGCCGACTAACAATCTGGACAAGGCTGGTATTACTCATCTTCGTCAGTTTCTAATTGATTACAAAAAAACATGTATTGTCATTTCTCACGACGCTGATTTCTTGAACGCCTTTACTCAGGGTGTGCTGTATTTAGACTTGCATACTAGGAAAGTCGAGCAATATCAGGGCAACTACTTAAACGTGGTTGAGCAAATTGCGGCTCGTATCGAAAGAGAGAATAGTGCTAACGCTCGTTTGGCCAAGATCGCAATCGAGAAAAAAGAGAAGGCCAATTTCTTTGCCATGAAGGGTGGGCGGTTGAGATTGTTAGCCAAGCGTATGCGTGAGGATGCCGAAGATATGGAAGAAGCCCAAGTTGACGTTCGTAAGGAAGACAAGATTTTAAGGCAGTTTACGATTCCGAATCAAGAAGAATTGATTGGAAATATTGTCACGCTAAGTTCGGTTAGTATTTTTAAGAATCACAAGCCAGCCCAAAAGAAGATAAGCGTGGCACTCAATAAAAACCAGCACCTATTACTGACTGGGCCAAACGGTATTGGCAAAAGTACTTTACTTGAAGCTCTGGCTTCGGGTAAGGCTAAGGGCGCCAAGATAGCCGAAGACGTTGTTGTCGGTTATTATCGCCAGGACTTTTCTACGCTTAATTTTGAAGATACGGTTATAGAATCGCTTAGAGCCGTGGCCAAAGGACTTGATGAGCAAGAGATACGCTCAATAGCCGCAGGGTTTTTAATAACCGGAGAAACAATTAAGACTAAGGTTGGCGATCTTTCTGAAGGTCAGAAGGGATTGGTTGCTTTTGCTCGATTGGTAATGCAGAGACCCGGCTTACTTATTCTTGATGAGCCGACTAACCATATTAATTTTCGTCATTTGCCAGTTATTGCCAAAGCCCTTGATCAGTATCGAGGCGCAATGATTCTCGTAAGTCACGTGCCAGATTTTGTAGATCAAATTCGTATCGACCAGACGCTCGACCTGGGTTAATATCAAACATATGCAGGACAACAAACAATGGGACGTTGTGGTTATCGGCGGCGGCCCAGCTGGAATGATGGCCGCCGGACGCGCGGCAGAGCGTGGCCGGAGTGTTTTGTTGTTAGAAAAGAATCCTGTTCTTGGAAAGAAGTTGCTGATCACTGGTGGCGGAAGATGCAATGTTACCAATAATAAGCCTGAGATTCGGACGATGCTTTCGCAATACAAGGAAAGTGACAAGTTCTTGTTCTCTGCTTTCTCTCAGTTCGGCGTTACGGAGACTTTAAAATTTTTTAATGATCGCGGCATGGTCACCAAAGAGGAGGCTGAAGGTAGGGTATTCCCGGTTTCAAACAAATCGAAGAGTGTATTGGACGTACTCGTCCAATACATGAAGATTGGTGGCATAGAAGTACGTACCGATTCTGATGTTGCAGGGTTGGCCGTCGATGAGGCGGACAAGCAGATGATCGTAATTCTTGCTGATGGTTCAAAAATATTTGCTCAGTCCTGCGTCGTGGCCACGGGTGGCGTGTCCCACCCCGAGACTGGTTCCACCGGCGAGGGATTTCAATGGCTAGAAAAGTTAGGCCACAAGATAGTCAAGAACGATATGGCCTTGGTGCCCATTGCGCTCAAGGATTCTTGGGTAGAGAGTTTGGCCGGAGTAACACTGAGTCATATTAAGCTAACGACATACAAGAACGGCGCAAAGCAGGCAGCACACAAAGGTAAGATGCTATTTACGCACGTCGGCATAAGCGGGCCCGTGGTTTTAAATATGAGTCGAGAGGTGGGAGAATTATTGCATGACTCTGAAGGATCAGCGTATGCAAAATCTTTTGAAAATGATGTCGTGATCACGCTAGATCTATTTCCATCGGAAGATATGGGCGCATTGAGGCAGAGAATCCAGACCGTTTTAGTCGAGCAGAGCAACAAGAAAATCAAGAACTCACTTTCTGAATTAATAGCTCCGGCTCTTGTCGATACGATTCTAATGCTCAGCCACATAGACGGCGAAACGCCGAATCACAGCGTTCGCACCGAGGACCGAAAAATACTCGTCGCGATTCTTAAGTCCGTATCCATGAGCGTGGCCGGATTACTTGGCAAAGAGAAGGCGATAGTGTCGTCCGGCGGTGTAGCACTGGAAGAAGTTGACTTCAAAACGATGCAGTCTAGGCTCATCTCACAATTGTACTTGGTAGGCGATGTCCTCGACGTTGATCGCCCTTCGGGCGGCTACAGCCTCCAGCTTTGCTGGACTACCGGCTATGTCGCCGGAAGCCACTGCTAATTAGTTTGTGCGTGGCTGCTTGTGCTATAATCTGAGGATATAGAATTATTATTTGTATGAAGAAAATAAAAAGAAAAACGCAGATAGAACAGCTGACAGATAAGGCAAAAATTATCGTAAGGATGTATAAGGAGCAATATCCAGATGTAAAGATGGATAGAGATTATTTTCCATTTAAAATTACCGAAGAATGGGGTGAGTGCTTACAGACGTATCTAATGCTGACAGATCGCGGGAGACAAAAGGGTAAAAGTAAAAAGGAGATACAAGACCTTTTCGCGAACGAATTTGCCGACATGTTCGCCTATTTACTTCTTTTCGCCGAAAGTGAGGGCGTTGATCCGGTAAAGGCAATGACCAAGAAGTGGTTCTCGTATTTAAAGAAATAAAATTCGAATCATAGAGTTTTCAGTAAAAAAGTGATTTAATTCAGATTATATGACCACAGAATTACCGGGACAGGAACAAAAAGATGGGGCGCTAGTTGGGAACAAGTGGATTCTGCCTACGGATATGAATATCGTGTCTAGGGCCGAAGAAGAATTCGGCAAGCGACTAGTGGCGACTGGCTGGACCAATGATGAGATTAATTGGTTGAGGGTTGCATTTAGAGAGGCTTTGATCAATGCCATCGTTCACGGTAACCTGAGCATAAAAGACAAACTTGAGACTCAAGATTGGGCTGAAGCCGCCGACGCGGTGCTTAATGCTCAGCCGACTGGCAAGAAAGTGTTTGTAAAATTAGACATTTCTCCTTATCGGATAGAAGTTGTTGTACGTGATGAGGGCAAGGGCTTTGACTACACGAAAGTAGCTGATCCGACAGAAGGAACCGCCGTATTGGAGAGTAGTGGCCGCGGGATGCTTTTTATGAAGACTTTTTTCGATTCAATAACATATAACGGAGTTGGCAACGAGGTAACTATGGTTAAAATTAAAAGTGATTAATATGAAACAGAAAAAACTTAAAATCCTTTTTTTAGATATTTTCACGGATAACGAGAAATTTAGAAAAGAAATTAGCCACATGTTATATGATGGCGGGAGCTACTCTGATCATGTTCGGAAGCTGTTCGGATTAGATAAGAGTCAATGGTTGCGCTTAGATGCGTCCAAGGGAAAGTTTCCGATAAAGGCCCTAGATGTTTCAGCTATAGTAATTGGCGGATCGGTTAAAGATCCCGTAGAAGGCCAAGAAGATAAATGGATGAAGGAAACATATAAGTTTATAAATAAGGGCATAAAAAAGCAGTTGCCCATATTAGGTATTTGCGGTGGTTTGCAGTTCGTAATTAGGGCTTTGGGCGGAGAAATAATACTTAATCCTAAGGGTAAAGAGTTCGGCGCCATAACCGTACATATTAAAAGATCCGATCCACTTTTTGAGGGCCTAAAAAAGAGTTTTATCGTGCCATCAAATCACAAATGTATGGTCGGTAAATTTGATGGAGATGCCAAGCTATTGGCCAGTTCAAAGATGTGCGCAATCCAAGCTCTGGCCATCGGTGACAGGATACGCCTCGTACAATTTCATCCGGAAAGAACCGAGGACCAGAATATGGCCATAGCTAAGGCGTCGAAGGAGCAGCTTATTAAGGACGGAGTCATTAGAAGCGGGAAAGAATATCCCAAATTTCTAAAATCCCTGAAGGTTAACTCCGAAGCTGGGAGGATAATAATTAATAATTTCTTAAATAATTTTGTAATCAACGGAGATTGACTTCGCAGTTAACACGCTATATACTAGCATAAAGCATGGAATCAAGGCATATACAAAGCTATTCATATTTCTGGTTTATAAACCTCTCTCGAGAAAGGGATTTTTTGCTGTCATAATATAAAATACATAAACTTGCAAAAACCTCTTTCTCGGAAGAGGTTTTTGTTAACTCTTCCGAGTGTTCGTTAACAATTGAAGGAAGGAGAGCGAGTATGGACTCACAGAACAATTTCGCTGCTCTATTTAAGTTTAGGCCAGAATTATCAGGATATATCGGTATTGAAAGGGAACAATTTTTGAAAGGCGACTCTGGGATATATGTGCCAGAGTCGCCAAGATTTCTTAGTCTTGCGATGAATGAGAAGTGGACATATGAATTATCGGCTTGTCAGGTTGAATCGAGGACTAATCCTCAGACTGGTTTGGCCGTCATCAAGGCAGAACTATTGGCAAATGAGAATGTCGGAAATAGAGTTGCTAACCAGCTGGGCCTAGAATTGGTGAATGAGGAAGTCGCGGCGGAAGATATGCCGCTTGATGTATATCCTAATCCTAGATATCTCAAGATTGCTAAGGTCATTTCCAGGGATCGCCTAAGAGCGGCTTGCCGTGTTGCTGGTATCCATATTCATTTAGGGGTAAGGGATCTTTCCCACGCGATTGAGGTTAACAATCTACTTGTTCCACATCTTAATGCATTGTGTGATCGCGGAGATCATTCAGGCGGGGAGAGGTTGCGACTTTATCGCGACATGGCACAGAATTGGCAGCCCGTTGTGTATGCCGGGCCTGAGCATTTATTCGAGGTTGCTCGGGCTAATGGCTTCGCCGATAATCCAAGAAATTGTTGGAAACTAATCAGGATTAGTATCCACGGGACGGTCGAGTTGCGAATGTTCGGTTCGACGAATAGTGTCGATGAAATAATCGAATGGATTTCTGTTGTGAAGGCAATCACGAAAGGAGCGCTGTGATGTCTAAACACGAAAAAGAGATGCGCGAATCTTTCGATATCCAAGCGAAAAGTTTGTTGGAATCTGGTGATAGATTCGTAAAGATCGCCGGAGGTGCTAAGGTCGGGCTCGAATCAGAGTTAGCAGTTCACGCTAGGCTGAGCGACGAGGAATTAGTTAAAAGACGAGACGCCATAATCGCCGATAACATAGATTTCGCCGACTTTGAGCTTGGAGCTAGCCAGGTAGAGATAAGGACTCCGCCCATAGATTTACTTTCCAGTAATGGCGTCGTGATGCTGAGAGATGTATACGAGAAAAGATTTACTAATGTGCTGGAATCAGCTCGCAGGAATAAGGTTGGGATATTGCGCGTGGGTGCAAATCCATTCCTGCCGACAATTGGTACTCCCAGGACAGATAAGCCGAAGTATCGCTTGGTCCCAGATTTCTATAATCAACATCGGAATCCGAACTTGGATACCATAATTGGTTTTGGCAAGGGAAGAGTCGACATCGGAGACGCAGCTATCGTGTCTCTATTCCAGTCTTTCCAAGTAAATCTGGAGGCCAGCTCGCTAGATGATGTTTGTGACAAAATGAATAGATCGTTAGCCATCGCTCCGTACCTGCTAGCTTTTTCTGGTAACGCCAGATACCTCAGTCGCCAAGACACTAAGATCCAAGATGCTCGGATGATGAGTTGGGAAGTAAGTCATAATGATCGAGCTTTTCAAGATACAAGATTGCAGGATCTGAGAATAATATCTTGGGAAAAGAGCTTCGATGTAAGACCAGGGAAGAGTGAAGATTGGTCCAATGAGCTGCGAGTTGGTTTACCCGGCAGATATTTCAGAGACATGGCGGGCTATCTTAAAAGAGCCGGAACGTTTCCTTTCATTCTGCATGCTCCGGAATCAGCGCTAGCGATATCAATAGGGATGACTTGGCTCGACGCTCGTGCGAAGTTCATCGGTGACTCGGCCATAGTTGAATTGAGACTACCATCTACACAACCAACGATAGAAGAAGAGATGCTACTTACTCTTCTATACGTTGGTAGGCTGCACTACTCTCAGATGAGTGGCGAAAGACTGTTGCCGATCAATATGGTCAGAGAAAATAGACTTTCAGCCATGCTCTACGGCCTCAAGAGACCGATGTGGTTCTTGGATAAAGACGGCAATTCGATAAAGCTACCAGCTAGGACTGGCATAGAAGCAGAGATCGAATTGGCGATGAGTGGCCTAGATCAATTAGGTTTGTTACCGGCGTTGAATGTAGAATTGCTTGATTCATTGTTCGATGTTGGTTCTCCATCTGATAGGCTAGGGAAGTTGCTAGATCCGATCGACAGCATATCGATTGGCGACATGGAAGATGCTCTTTCGGCAACTAAAATGCTAGTTGTGTAATGGGGATCGAGTAACTGCGGCTCAGGTTGTGAAAGCGACCTGAGCCATTTTTAATTGCTCCAGCCAGTCTTATGCTATAATCTGATGTATATGTATTTTGTATATCTTATTGAGTGCGGCGATAAAAGTATTTATACGGGCATAACCACGGACGTGGCGCGTAGGTTTGAGGAACACAAAACTGGTAAAGGTGGGCACTATACGAGATCGAGAGGAGTCGCCAGAGTTGTGTATACTGAGAAGCTTAAAACAAGAAGCAAGGCACTAAAACGTGAATTTGAAATAAAAAGTTGGCCTCGCCAGAGAAAGCTAGGCCTAATCAAAAAATAGAGACGATATTTGACCCGTATCCTAGGCCGTGGTATGATATCTATACCTTGACTCTTTATCATTGATGAGTCTGGGTGATTGTCAGTCCGAAAGGGCTATAAAAGCTAGGCAATCTAAATCGTAAAAATGTCCAACAATACTGTAGAAATCAATATTTTCCTTAATTATGTGCCTTCTGGCACTGGTTATAGTATTCGCGATTGTATCGCGGCATTTAGACATAAACGATTCCTGGATTCTATTTAATCTTATTCGTTTGTAGATAAGCGCCGCGGATGGAATCCGCGGCGCTGTTGTTTTTATCAGCGCCAATGCTCTTTAACAATGGAGGCAAAAGTATGTCTGTCGCAGAGAAAACCAGAGAAGGAAATCCTCTTCTGTATCTGTTTGGCCAAACCTGGCGCTATTCAGAGGGCAATCGACACAAAGTTGTTTGGTATTGGATCATGTTCGTAGTGGCCAATTCAATAGAACTTTTTTGTCAGCCGCTAGTAATGGCCAAAATTATAGATACGATTCAGAAGCAAGGTATTACAACGGCCAACATTAATTTTCTGTTTGGACTTCTGATGCTGACGCTTGTAGCCGAGCTGGCTTTTTGGGCCATACATGGTCCAGCCAGATGTATCGAGCGTTACAATGCATTCTTGGTGCGCTTAAATTATCGGAAATTTCTATTGAAAGGCGTAATGACCTTACCTATGGAGTGGCATGCCGATCACCACTCTGGTGATACTATTGATAAGATTGAGAAGGGGACAAATTCACTATTCTCATTTTCTGAAGATTCTTTCCAGGTCATCTATTCAATCGTCCAGTTGGTTGTGAGTTATTCGATATTGGCTTATTTTAGTAGGCCGGCCGCATTCATCGTTCTAGGCATGATCATAATCTCTGTATGGATAACAATGCGATTCGATAAAGTTCTTATAGGTCAATACAAAGAACTTAATCGTAGTGAAAATAATATCTCTGAAAGCGTATTCGATGCCATTAGCAACATCACGACGGTAATCATATTGCGCGTGGAGAAATTGGTTTTTGGTGCGATTATGCGTAAAGTCGAGAAGCCATTTGAGCTTTTCAAGCGCAACCAACGACTAAGCGAGATTAAGTGGTTCATGACAAGTTTGACTTGCACGGTAATGGTTATAATCGTGATGGGGGTCTATTTCTGGCAGAATATCGGCGCAACTCAGGGTATCGCCATTGGTAGCGTGTATCTATTAATGAATTATTTGAATAAGATCAGCGAGCTGTTCTTCAGATTCACGAGTATGTATAGCGATATCCTCAAGCGAAAATCCAGGGTTATGAATTCCGAGGAGCTAACTAAGGATTTTAAGACCGAGAATTTCGCTAACCACGTGTTGCCTAATATGTGGCGGCGTCTTGATGTAAGTAACTTAAACTTCTCATATCATGGTAGCGGGAATGGTGATAGGCATCTTGAGGATATATCAATGTCACTAGCTCGCGGCGAGCGTATCGCTCTGGTTGGCGAGAGTGGTAGCGGCAAGACCACGATTCTGAAAATCATGCGTGACCTGTATCGTCCCCAAGATATGAAGCTTACGGTGGATGGTAAAAATATTCCTGATGGCTTTGGAGGAGTTAGTCGAGCGATCGCCCTCATTCCACAGAATCCAGAGATATTCGCTACGACGATTCTGGAGAACATTACATTGGGTGCTGATTATGATCCGGAATTTGTGCGGCGCTTTACCGATATGGCATGTTTCACTGATGTGGCAGAAAGTCTGCCTAACAAGTTTGATTCTTCGATTAAAGAGAAGGGGGTCAATCTCAGTGGCGGCCAACAGCAACGCTTAGCTCTTGCTCGCGGATTGTTGGCTTGTCACGATAAAGACATAGTTCTGCTGGATGAGCCGACTAGCAGTCTAGATACTGGCACAGAGATGAAAGTCTACGGAAACATATTCAGAGAATTCTACGACAAAACGATCGTGTCATCTATCCATCGATTACATCTTTTGCCATTGTTTAACCGGATTTATTTCTTTAGCAATGGACAGATCATCGCCTCAGGTAGTCTGAGCGAATTGCTGAACCAGTGTCTTGAATTCCAGGAACTGTGGCGACAATACAATGAGCATAAAGAGGAAGCGACGAGTTAAATTGGTCGTTAAGCAAAAAGAGCCTGACCAGCTCTTTTTTTGTTGGTCAGGGCGTACTTGCTTTGTTGATAATCGGCTTGATGGTCGATGCAGGGGTGTTAATATGAGGTAGTCACCTAATCAAGGTAATTACTCGTCTTTCCTAACGGAAAGCGGGTTTAAATAAAAAATGGCGAAAAATATAAAAATCAGTCTCGGGATATTAGTCTTAGCGCTCGCGATCGTCGTAGTTGGCGTAGACACAGCAAGTGCGTATGGCGTGGATATTAATGTTAACGGCAACTCAGTAAATGTCGACAGAACAACCGGCAATGTTAATGTAAATAGCGCCGGTACTAATGCGAATGTTAATGTTAATAGTGTTCCTGGCGGAGGCGTGAATGTAAATGCTGGTAATTCTAATGCGAACGTAAACGTCAATGCTGTTCCGGGGTCGGTTAGGATTGATGCTAATGGTCGGGGAGTTACAGTACAAAACCAGGCCAGTGGTGTGAATGTCGTTGTTCCAGGCACGTCTATAAATGTTAGGAAGGCGGATGGTAATTTGAACGTCCTGGTCAACAAAAATAGTCTTAGCGAAAAAGATAAGGGCGTGCTGGTTAATCTCCAGAATGGCTCGGAGATTCTTATAAATAGTGACCAGGATGTCGATGCCTATGCAAAGATAGTTGTCGAAGAAAGGCCGGCGATCACTAACGTAGAAGTCAGCAATAACAGATTAGAAGTTTCATATAGGCAGCCTAGCAGGTTTTTAGGAATTTTTAGTACAGAGTTGGATGGTACGGTTTACGTTGACGTTGGTAAAAACGTAACTATTAAATTACCGTGGTACAGTTTCTTATTTAGAAAAAATTCTAGCGCTACGGCCAAGCAAGTTTCTATCGCAATTAACGACGCTAGTAGTAATGGCACGGTTCAGGTCTCTGCCCTGGGATCAGCCGAAGTCAGTAACCAGTCTCGCGAACAAGCCAGATTAATAAACATAGTTACCGGTTCCGTAAATAACAGTGTTTCCATAAGTGTTTCGCAGTAGGGGCGGGTAGAGGTTATTGGCCGCGGCCGACGCTTGTCGGCCGCGGTGTTTTTAATTAAGATTAGAGTATGCCAGACATATTTCTATACGATACCTATTCCAGGGAAAAGAAAGAGTTCAAATCACTTGAGCCAATGAAGGTGGCTATGTATTCTTGTGGGCCAACTGTCTACGATTACCCCCATATCGGCAACCTAAGGGCTTATGTCTTTTCGGATCTACTAAGGCGGACCCTCAAATATAATGGATTTGAAGTCAATCAAGTTATGAATATTACCGACGTGGGGCATCTTACGTCTGATGGAGACGATGGAGAAGATAAAATTGAACAACAGGCTGAAAAAACCGGTAAGACTGCCCAAGAGATTTCTCAATTTTTCACCAATGTTTTTATTCGTGATTTGGCAATGCTTAATATCGTATCGCCAGCTACTTTGGTTAAGGCCACTTCGACTATCGACGATCAAATTAAGCTAATAGAAAAGCTTGAGATTCTCGGCTATACCTATAAGACCAGCGATGGCATTTATTACGATACTTCGAAATTCAAAGACTATGGGCATATGGCCAATCTAAACAAGGATGCCATCAAGCCCGGTGCTAGAGTTGAGCTGAATCAAGAGAAGAGAAATCAGACCGACTTCGCTCTCTGGAAATTTTCTCCTCAAAACATTAAGAGACAGATGGAGTGGGAGAGTCCATGGGGAGTCGGTTTTCCCGGTTGGCATATCGAGTGTTCGGCCATGGCCATGAAATTCTTGGGAGATACTATTGATATTCATACTGGCGGTATCGATCACATCAATATCCATCATACTAACGAGATTGCTCAGTCTGAAGCGGCTACGGGTAAGCAGTTCGTCAGATATTGGATGCACAACGCCTTTCTGTTGGTTGAGGGTAAGAAAATGTCTAAAAGCTTGGGCACTGTTTTTACACTAGAAGATTTATTTGGCAGAGGATACGACCCACTTGTTTTTAGATATCTAATGCTTACGGCTCATTATCGTTCTGAGATGAATTTTACCTGGGAATCGCTATCTAGCGCTAAGATTGCGCTTGATGGGCTACGTAAAATCATAGCTGGCCTCGATGATGGTGGTATTTCTGATGAAGGCTATGTAGCTAAATTTAGAGAGATCGTGAATAATGATGTCGATGCTCCTAGGGGGTTAGCTCTAGCTTGGGAAGTAGCTAAAAGCGATCTATCGTCGGCTACAAAGAAGGCTACGCTGTTAGATTTTGATAAGGTGCTAGGCCTGAAGTTGTCCGAGGTTTCGGTCGTCGACGATACACCGGAGGTTATTCCAGATGAAGTTGTTAGGCTGGCCGAAGAGAGGGAAGAGATGAGAAAGTCCAAAAATTGGTCTGCCGCTGATGCCGCTAGACAGAAGATCTTGGATTTAGGGTATACTGTAGATGACGCTCCTGACGGTTATAAAATAAAAAAACAGGTATAAAATTAAAAAACGAGCCGTAGATACAAGTTTTGAGAGGCTCTCGGAGCGCGACTGGCGCGAGAGAGCGAGAGAGAGGGTGATTTTCAGTAGAAAATACAGCCCGTACTCGAAAAACCTGTGTCTAAAGCTCGGCAAACATTATGAACAAAGGATTTGTATCAAATATCGAGAAGGACACACTGGAGAATGACAATTTTAGAAAGGTTCTCTATACGGGCAAGTTTAGTCAATTGGTGGTCATGTCGCTAAAGCCGGGTGAGGATATAGGAATGGAAATACACGATACCGTCGATCAATTTTTCAGAATTGATAGCGGCAAAGGTAAGGTCGTGATTGAAGGAGTCGAGCATGAAGTTGAGGATGGTTTTGCCATTATCATTCCCGCAAGCACGAATCATAACGTGATTAATACTTCCACTGATCAGGACATGAAGTTGTATACCATATATTCTCCGGCTAACCACAAAGACGGCACTATTCATGTTACCAAGGCTGAAGCCGAAGCTAACGAGGAGCATTTCGATGGAGTAACCACAGAGTAAATTGATTTAAAACAGAGCCGTCGCTAGCGACGGCTCTGTTTTTTGTAAGAAAAGAGCCCGACCGGGGGATGAAGGGCTCTTCCCTTATCCCGCGGTCGGGCTAGACGACTAGTCGCGATCGCTGTTCAGGAGTCGCGCGATTTGCCCCAGCGGATCCTCCGCGGCGGTCTGCTCCTTAGCGCGGGCCATCTCGCTGGCGATGACGGCCTCTGTCGCTTTAGACAGCGCCACTCTCACCGCTGACTTGATCTCGTCAGTCATCTCGATGCCGACGGCCTCTGCGTTCTGTCGCACATTGATGACGACTTTCGTCGCCCTGGCGCCTCCCGCTACGGGGATGGCGAACAGGAATGCCACAGCTTCAGCCGCCGCCGCGTGGGCGTCAGCGTTCTGGTACTGGCCCTTCCAGTAGTCGGCGCTCCCTCGCAGTCGCTTGGCTTCTTCCGCGATGTTCGTGACATCGCTTCGGAGGTTCTCGATCCAGGTGTTCCGGATGCGGATCACCTCGTTGCATTCGGCGAGGAGATTGTCCCTGGCGCGAATGGTCTCCGTCAGCTCGCCGATCTTCATCGTCAGGTTGGCGTTCAGGCGATATGCCGCCTGAGTTTCGGCCTGTGCGGCCTGGTGTCGGCGTTCGGCCGCTTGTCCCTCGGCCATCGCTGCTACCAGCTTGGCTTCGAGTACGGCCTTTGTCTCTCGTTTTGCCATGATGCACACTCCCGTCCTGTCGTTTACGAGTCGGGCTACCCGTCTGAGTGCCCGATAGTGAAAAGAACCGACTGACTATTACATAATTATAGCACATTGTACGCCATTTAGTCAATAGTGATACTTGGTCCGGCGACTGGATTTTTTGGAGGGAGATGGCGGTCTTTTTGGCTTCAAAGACCGCCATCAAATTCATGCAATCTTTGTTATTCGTATCTTGTGTGATAAATTAATCGTATGAGATTATATAGATTTTTCGTAAAATTCAAGATTAATGGCGACGCGGTTTTCGTCGAAGATGCTAATTTCGTCAATCAAGTGCGCAATGTTCTACGTATGGAGCTGGGAGATAGCATTTTGCTATGTGACGATGGTATCGATATTCTTTCGGAACTTGAATCATTTGATGGTAACAAGGTTATACTTAAAAAAATCAAAGAATCTAAGAATGATAGCGAGCCGGAGAAAAAGATAACTCTGTACTGCTCCATTCTTAAGCATGACAATTTCGAGGTGGTTGCCCAGAAGGCCGTAGAAGTCGGCGCTACCAATATTGTGCCCATAGTTAGCGCTAGGACGGTCAAAACCAATGTCCGTCTGGATAGGCTAGAGAAGATAGTCAAGGAAGCGGCGGAGCAATCTGGTCGCGCTATAATTCCCACAGTCTGCGGGGTAATGACTTTTGAAGAAGCTCTGACATCGGCAAAATCGAATGACGCTAACATAATTTTCGATGTATCTAGTCACGATCTTCCCGATAAATCTGATTACGGTATCAATCTAGGTATATTCATAGGTCCAGAAGGAGGATGGACAGAGGAAGAAGTTGAACGGGCCAGAATTAATGGCTTTAAAGTATTTTCTCTTGGAAAGCTTGTCCTGCGAGCCGAAACGGCTGCTATTATTGCAACGTATATATTCGCCAAATAACCAAAACATCTATATTCCGTGGATGTTCTTGATTATTGGTATATAATTAATTTATGGTAACAAAAGAGCTCACCTCTTATATTTTAGAGGCCAAAAGGTCGGGTTTATCCGAGAAACAAATTAGAATCGGATTAAAAAGCGTGGGTTGGTTGGATCAAGATATTGAAGAAGCTTTAATTCATCCGGATTCCGTTCGAGTCCAATCACAAGAACGACTTACGTCTCAGATCGATAAGGCCAATAATAATAACGCAGGGCGTCGATTAATATTCTTAAAAAAAATATTAAATGAAAAACTCGCCGCCGTATTAGGAGTAATTTTGGTTATCAGCGGTATTAGTTTTTGGTATTTTAATTATTACGAAACCTCGCTTGTAAGGGCAGATTTTAAATTGTCAGCCAATATATCCGATGCGACTGGGATTAGACCAGATGCAACCTTTATTCTAGAGAGCACGGAGGATCTCTCGGCTAAATCTATAAAGAAATATCTGGTGACATCTTCGAATATCGAAGTGGATGTAGATAAAATAGGGGTTGGCAAGTACGAGATTAAGCCCACGGCAGAGTTAGCTACGAATAAGATATTTACGATTAGCATTGATAAGGGTCCCGTGGCTTTAAAGTCTTATAGCTGGGCTTATCAGGTTAAGGCTCCATTTTCTGTTGTCGGCACTATTCCAAGAGATAAGTCGACCAGGAATCCAGTTAAAACTGGTATCGAAGTGAAATTCAATAGAGAGAAGATTAAGGATCCTAACCAGAACTTCGATATTTTCCCCAAAGTGGAAGGGAAATTTGAATTTAATAAGGATAAGTTAGTATTTGCTCCTGCCAAGGATTTGGCTTATTCGACAGTTTATACCGTTACAATAAAGAAGGGCTTGTCTGTCGAGGGTAGTGACGACGCTTTGTTAGTTGATAAGATCTTCAGCTTTGAGACCGAGGCTAAGTCTGATGTTTCTAATAATTATGGAGACCGTTATGGCTATCTTGGTTTCGGTAAAACGTTCTGGGAGTTTCGGCCCGATACTGAGCCAACATTCACGACTTATAATAGTAGTCAGTCGGAGAGCAATAAGTTTGATGTGAAAATATATAGATTCACTTCGGCCAAGGAATACATGGATGCATACTCTGGATCGATAAGGCCAGACAGAATGTGGTCTGAGCACAATCGTTATTATCCGTACAAACCTAAGGAAGATAGAAAGGTTTTCGACGGCCAGCTGTCGCTGGAAGCGCAGTCCGATATTAATTATCTCAGAATTCCTCAGAAATTCGGGGAGGGCTATTATATCGTATCAGTCGATTTATCAAAAACTAATCCAGGCTTTACAAAAGAAGATGAACTTTTATATATACAGCAGGCGTGGTTTCAAGTCACGCCTTATGCCAACTACATATCTGTTAGTGGCACTAAAAGTTTTGCATGGTTAAAATCTACGATAGACTCAGCCCAAGCCTTGTCCGGGGCGGTAGTTTATTATAAAGGACAAGAATTGGGTCGGACCAATGGTGATGGGTTGGCCATATTCGATACGCCCGCAAGTCTAATAAGTGCCTCTGGTGAAGGCGAATATTATTACTATTCTGATCAGGCTACAGATTTCTTCTCTTTCAAGATTAACAATAAAGAAGTGGCTATCCCGATCGTGGGATCGATGTACGGTTATAGAAATAAGGTGGTCAAGCCGGATCAGTTCTGGAGATATGTATCTTTTGATAAAACCGTATATCTGCCTACCGATAAGATTCGTTTTTGGGGAATAGCCAAGCAGCGTTCGGGCGAAGACGTATCTGGGCGAGAATTGAAGGTGTATCTGTCTAATAGTTATTGGACAGATTTTGATGGTCCCGACACGCGCGTATTGGCCGAAGGAACAACAAAAGTTACAGATTATAATACTTTTACCGGCGCACTAGATATAAAGAATATTAAGCCCGGATACTATACCTTAACTATAAAGAATGGCGAGGATATAGTTGTTGCCAAAGGAGTGAATATTGAGACCTATACCAAGCCGGCCTATAGACTCGTGGTGGATGCTGACAAAAAAGCAGTATTTGAAGGCGAGACGGTTAACTACAATATCAGGGCCGAATTTTTCGATGGCACGCCTGTAGCTAATCTAGAAATCAAATATTACCAGGCCGCTAATATTAATAAGAAATTGCGCCTAGATAAAAATGGCGTCGGTAAGATTTCGGTCGTGGCTCAGAATTATGGATCAAAATGGTATCCCCAATATATGAATATGACCGTAATGCCGTCTGTAGCTGAAGAGGGAGAAATATCTACTTCGACTTATGTCTATGTATTCGGCCCCAATGTAACTATGCAAATTAACCAGGGTCTTAAGAATCTAAATAGTACCCTGGATATCAATCTAAATAGGGTTGACTTAGAAAAGGCCAACAAGGAGCTTGATTTTTGGAATGGCTACAAGGGCGCTCCCGTGTCTGGTCGCGATGTTAATATCGAAATCTATGAACAGATTTCTAAGTCCGAGGAGACGGGCAGACGATATGATCCGATTACGAAAGAAATGATCC
The DNA here is from genome assembly GCA_003514055.1 of Candidatus Yanofskybacteria bacterium. Lineage (NCBI taxonomy): Bacteria > Candidatus Yanofskyibacteriota > Candidatus Yanofskyibacteriota bacterium. The sequence continues at coordinate 89,925 of DOSG01000001.1, forward strand.
CAGAGTATAGATACTGGGTTGAGGAAAATAAACTGCAGAAAGACGTTGTCCGTACTGATGGCGCTGGTAAGGCCGCGCATACGTACAAATTGGAGAAAAATAAGTCTTATAAATTTCAAATTTCTACTCAAGACGACAAGGGCGTAGCGATAGTAGACACCCGATATGCTTATGGTAGTAACTATAACTTCGGTTATGGCAGTTATTATGGCGCTTGGGGAATTGTACTGAACGGCCCAGAGAATAAGTGGGCATACAAATTCGGTGAATCAATGGATTTTAACATTACCGATAGTAGTCGTAATCCAATCGCGTCAAATGGTAAAAATATCTTATTCTATGAGACTTCTAGGGGAATTATTTCTGGGAATGTAACCGAATCTACTAATTATCACAATACTTTCAAGGAAGAATATGCTCCGAGCCTTAACGTCTATGGCGTTTGGTTTGATGGTAAGACTTTTTACGAAACTAGCCCAAGGTCCGCGGCTCTCGATTCCAAAGAAAAAAACCTAGTTATTAAGGTCAGTAGGGACAAGGATCAATATAGGCCGGGAGAGAGCGTAGACTTGAATATTGAGATCAAGGATCCCAAGGGCAATCCGAGGCAGGCCGAAGTTAATATCTCGGGCATTGATGAGGCTCTATTTAGTATTAATCCAAATGAACAAGACGTTAACGTCGAATTATACCAAGCAATTTATTCTCAGCTGGTGACAAGGTCATCACATGCTACGCCGCTAGAGAGCCGTTTTGATGCCATGGCCGGCGGAGCGGAACGTGGCGGCTGCTTCTTGGCTGAGACGAAGATTAAAATTCCATTTGGCTATAAAAATATTGAGAGTATCAAGCCTGGCGACATGGTCATGACTCGTTCCGATGAGGGTGATGACAGCTTATTCACTGCAGAAGTTGTTAGGACCACTAAGCACCTTGTGGTTGGATACTTGATTGTCAATGATAAGATGCGAGTTACGGAGAATCATAGGTTATTTGTTAACGGTGAATGGCTGGAGGCTGGCAAAATTAGAGTTGGCGATAAGCTGATAAACGAAGCTGGGAAACTGGTACCGGTTAAGACGATCGAAAAGATAAATGGCGTAACTTGGGTATATAATTTTGAGGTTAAAGATAAGCATACCTACTTCGCCGATGGTATTTGGGTTCATAATGAAGAGAAGGGCGGGGGAGAATCTAGGGGAGATTTCAAAGACGTGTCCGTCTACGATCAAATTAAAACCGGAACTAACGGCACTGCTAAATTTAAATTTAAACTTCCAGATAATTTGACCTCTTGGAGGCTAAACATAGAGGCCGTAACCAAAGATCTATTTGCGGGTAAGGATACAAGTTTTATTCCAGTAAGTTTGCCGTTCTTCGTTGACGCATCTCTGAATAAGACCTACTTGGCGGGCGATAACTTGATAATGAGGGCAAGAGTGTTTGGCACCGGTGGTATACCTGACTCGATAAATTACAGGATTGAGAGCGATACGCTGCCGTTTAAGAAGATAGAGAGACAGGCCGCAGTAAATGCCGATTTTGATCTTGGCAACTTGGCTGTTGGAAAACATAAAATAAAAATCACTGCTTCTGGCGGAGGAATGCAGGACTCTATTATTAGGGATATCGAAGTTCTGAAGACATATTTTACTAAAGCTGATTACAATTACTATGACATGTCGTCTGATCTAAAGAATATAAAAGGTGGCACTGCTGGGGCGAGTTTGCTTTTCGTATCACGAGATAGGGGAATGTATTATCAGGCATTAAATGACATCTCGTGGAATGATGGTCCTAGAATTGATCAGCGAGGCGTGGTGCCGATAGCCAAGAGCTTGCTCAAAAAATATTTCAAAGAGGAGATAAGTAACGAGAATATCGATCTTAATAATTTCCAGATCGATACGGGAGGCTTTGCCATATTCCAAAGAGCTGATGCTGATGTTGAATTATCGGCAAGAATGGCCGACTTAATTAAGGGAGAGGACGCTGTCTATTCTAAAGAGGGACTAAGCGATTACTTCTATGGTTTCTTCCCGGACAAGGCAACTGACCTGTCGACTATGATTCGTGCGCTGTACGGCCTTGCAGCGTTGCAGGAGCCGGTTCTGGTGACGTTACGCAACATCCAAGACGATGTCGGATTAAAATTTATTGATAAAGTTTTCGTAGCGTCGGCCTTTAACGCAATCGGAGCCAAAGATGAGGCTAGGCAATATTTTGATAAAAATATAAAACCTAAGCTTGTGAGTAGGTCGACGTATAACTATGTTGACGATACGGGCAATAGTGATAAATATTTCACTAACGCTCTTATCGCTAAACTTGCCGCCGAGCTAGACGATTCTAGCGCCGAAGGTCTGGGCAGATATATGTTTGACAATCAGCCGGTAGATGAGCTCGTAGCCATTGAGAAGATTGGCTTTATCGCGGCGTCACTTAAAAGACTGGATAACCCAGAAGTATCTTTCTCATATACTCTCAATGGAAAAACCGAGAGCGTCACCTTAAAAGCCGAACAAGAGGAAAGGATATTCGTATCGGCAGATGAGCTCAAAAATATCTCATTCTCTAATATCAATGGAAAAGTGGGGGTAGTGAGTTACTACGATATCGTAGATGATCCCTCGAAAATTGTGAAAGATGCTAATCTGTCGATTACTAAATCGTATGAAGTTAGCGGTAAGATAACGAATGATTTTCAAGAAGGCGATCTAGTAAGAGTTAATATTACTACCGGCAGTAGGGGAGGGATTCCGCCCGGGACATACGAGGTCAGAGATTACTTGCCTAGCGGACTGAAATTCTCAACTCGAGTTGGCTACTATGGGTATTATGACGTCTCCAATAGTCGAGAGTGGATGTGCAGATTGTGGCCAGAATATACGAAGGATCAGATGATCTCTTTCTCCAAGTATGCCCCATTCAGTGGCCAGTGTAACACTTATCACTACTACGCAAGGGTCGTGTCAAAAGGAACATTCAAGGCCGAGCCGGCCATTGTCCAGTCGAGTAAATATCCAGACAGACAAAACATATCTAATTCGATGACCGTAAAGATAAGATGAGCAGAATAGGTTTAATAGTAGTAACGATCTTTGTTTGTGGAGGGCTCATGCTCTCAAGCGCGGCCCATGCTATCCATGGGCCGCGCTTTGAATCCGACAAATCTTTTGTGAATAGAATGTTCAGACTGTATTCTACCGCCCCAAGAATAAAGATGAGTCGAGTATATGGCGGTATCGTTACTCATCACATACCAGATGGCATTCCTCTGATGGCTCAGTTCTATAGCAAGGTCAAAAAGAATCTGAATCCAAGGACTATAATAATACTAGCCCCCGATCATGTCGATGCTGGCAAATATGGAATATCTATTTCTGAAGAAGATTTCGTGACACCATTTGGTAAGCTTAGCTCTAGCGGAGATATGGTAAAGAAGATATTGAGAACTGGACTAGCCGGAGTTAGCGAGAAGCCTTTTGAGTTGGACCATTCAATTCATTCGCAGATGTTACTAATATCAAAATATTTTCCTAAGGCAAAAGTGGTGCCAATTGTATTTCGTTCTAGTATATCGGTTGAGGATGGTCGAACCTTTGGAAGTATGCTCAGCGGTCTCGTAGATTCAAGTACTTTTATCGTGGCGAGTATAGATTTCGCTCATTACCTGGAGAAGAATAAGAGCCGAGCCATAGATAATCAATCGGCGGCCTTACTCCAAACCATCAACCCTAGGTTGGCTGGTCTTGTTGAAGCCGATTCGCCGCAGGCCTTATCTGCTTTTATGGCTGCGATGTCTACTCTCGGGGCTAATAAATCAGAAGCTATGGGAGTTTTTAATTCAGGAGATTTTGGAAATAATCAGACGTCTACGACTGGCTATGTGGTTAAGTTTTTTGGTAGGTAGGCCGAGCTGTTGATGTTTTAATTTCTATGAATGGTATAATTAAGCTAATGGAAGAAGGGGGGTGCGTGAATTGAATAAATTATCTGTATTAGACTGGATCGCCTTGGTCCTAGTTATAGTTGGCGGCCTAAACTGGGGATTAATGGCTTTTGATAGCAACCTAGTCACCGCGATATTTGGCGGTATTGCTTCGTGGGTGTATGTCTTAGTTGGTTTAGCTGGACTCTACATGATCTGGCTGGCTACGAAGTTGAACAAGAGCTAATCTATATATCAGGCAAGTTAGAAACCGACCCCACCGAGTGGGGTCGGTTTTGTGTTGAAATTGCCACAATATAGATATATTATACTGATAATGGAAAACCCAAATAAAAAGCTATATAGGTCGAATACTAATAAGGTTTTTGCTGGAGTTCTTGGAGGCCTTGGGCATTACTATGACGTTGATCCGCTATTCCTTAGGATAGCCTTTGTCATCTTAACAGTGATTAGTAATGTCTTCCCGATGTTCTTCGTCTATCTATTGCTTATGATGTTAATTCCTAAAGAAGGAGATGTCTCTGACGATGGTAAGGAAAAGATAAGAGAAGTTATGAAGGAGGTAAAAGATAATGCTCAGACCGTGGCCGAAGAGATGAGAGCCGAGTTTGATAAAGCTAAGGTGGAACATCGCGTGGCCAAGAAGAGCGTAATCGGTTATCTCTTAGTTCTTGTCGGTGTGTTTATGATTTTAAAGAGCTTTATACCAATTCACTGGTTTTCTTGGAATATATTCTGGTCAGTTATAATTATTCTTTTGGGTTTTTACGTGCTGACTAATTCTAAAAGAAATGGATAACGAAAACGTAAATCAAGCAAAGGCCGAAGAGCCAAAAAAAGACTTCATCAAGGAGGTTCATCATCATTATCATAATCGAGGACGCTTTAATCTTGGTAAATTGTTCTTGGGAATTATTCTGATTGTTGTTGGGGTAATATTCATTGGTCAAAATTATGGTTTGTTTAATGTCGATCTCAACTTAAATTGGCGGCTTCTTTGGCCAGTTGTTATCATATTTTTAGGATTATCAATGATTGGTCAGGGCGGATGGATATCTAAGTTGGTTAGTTTTCTATTAATGCTTTTGGCTTTGGCCCTAGTATTCTCTTTTGTGTTTGTTGGTAGCCATATGCCGGGCAAGATTGGCTCTGTAATTAAGCAAGAGATTAGTGTGGCCAAAAATGCGGCTGCTAGGAGCGGCTCGATTACAATACGTACCGGTGCTGGCAGGCTAATTTTAAATAGCGGCGCTTTAGGGCTAATTGAGGGGACTCTTGAGTCGGACTTTTTGAGAATTGACCTAGAAGATAAGATCAATGGAAGTCTTCAGAGCGTAAAGATTGAGGGACGAAAACTTAGCGTGACAGACGGTATGTCGAAGAACGAGTTAGATCTTAGAGTCGCCAATGATTTGCCACTCGATCTAGCCTTCGAGACGGGGGCGATAGATATGGATCTAGACCTATCTGAGGTTCAGGCTAGGACGATAGGCATAAAGACGGGCGTCTCGAGTGTAAATTTAAAGATTGGAGATAAATTACCTTCGTCTACGTTAAGAGTCGACGCTGGAGTGAGTTCCATAAATATATCTTTACCGAAGACAATTGGAGCCAGGATTAGAATTGATTCAGATTTAGCGTCAAAGGACTTGCTAGATTTTATAAAAATCGACAATAAGACTTACGAATCAAGGAATTATAGCTCTTCTGCCAAGAAGATTGAGATGCAAATGCAGGTCGGTGTTTCTAGCATCAATATAAACTGGAGATAGGAGATTGAGTATAGAATAAAGCTCATCCGCATATGCGGATGAGCTTTATTCTATTAACGGTTGCCGCTCTGCGGCAACCGTGTTAGTTATCAACACTTTTGTTTTTCTTGTTTGTGATTATAATTAAAGCAAATGAATTTAGGTAATAAGTTAATTTTACTGCTAGTCTTACCCTTTTTGATGGTATTTGCGCTGGCCTTTTTATTTTTAAAGAAGACCGACCTATCAGAATATGGTATATCCGCCAAGATATTAGATGCTCAGGACTGGATAATCGAAATTAATCCATTTGACGGTGGGAAATTGGCTTATGATAAGTATGAAGATATTCCGCTTTTTGAATGTAAGCCGGAAGATGTGTTCTCTAAAGAACTAAAGGCCCCAATTAGTATAGAATGGATCGGTAAAACTCGCTCAATCATGCAAAGTGGCAATTATTATGCCTTTGAAAAAGTGCCCGAAGATCCCAGCTATCCTTTATTCGGAGGACAGTTTCCAGAAGGTGAAACGCCCGACCTAAGTGGTATTTACAGGATCAGAGGCGAGATGCGAAGCATAGACTGTGGAGACTACTCCTCAATCTACGGCTCGACTGCTCACCCAGAGATAGACATAATCGGCATTGATAAAATAGAATAAGATAGTAATAAAAAGGCCCCCTTCGGGGGCCTTGCCATTATATTAGTTCTTTTATCCTCTCGACGAGACTATCGAGGGGAATCTCTTCTTGCTTCCCACTTCGCATATCTTTTAGTTGGACTACGTTTTTACTGACTTCTTCTGGTCCGATGATGACGACCAGGGGTATCCCTTTATCGGATACGTAACCTAGCTGATCTCTCATTTTTTTATCTCCATCGATAAAGATCTCGGTCTTGATACCAGAAGATCTTACTATCGCGGCCGTCGCTAGGCACAGATCTTGAACCGATTTGTCGAAGTTCAGTACGATTACATCAGAGACCGTTCGAGATTGAGTTATCAGTCCAAGTTTAGTCATGGCTGCGAATAATCTGTCCACACCAACTGATGCTCCTGTAGCAGGCACTGATGCTGTGCTGAATTTTTGGACTAAACCGTCATAACGACCACCAGAGAAAACACTCCCTATTTCTAATAGGTCCGTCAGCACCGTTTCGAAGACAGGCCCAGTGTAGTATCCGAGACCACGAGCTACTGAAAGATCGATCTTCCACTTGTCAGTTGGAACGGCCATGGCATTCAGATAGCCTGCGATTTCTCTAAGTTCGGAAATGCCTTGCATAGCGATTGGCGAGTTGACCATCAATTCTTGGACTGCGTTGAGAGTCTCGATCTGTCCTTCAACTTTAAGATCTATGAATTTCTTAATGGCCGCAATCTGGTCCTGGTTGAGTCCTATCTTTTCACCAGCTAATTCGACGCTGACCTTATCCCAGCCTTGCTTGTCTAGCTTGTCTATGGCTCTCAAAACTGCAGATATCTTGTTCATGTCAAAGCCAGCATACTGAGCTAGCCCATTCAGGATTTTGCGGTTGTTAACTCGCACTAAGAAGTTCTCTATCCCAAGGGCGGGCATCGTCTCGCACATTATGGCAACGATTTCGGCGTCGGCTAGCATGCTAGCCGATCCGACTGTGTCGGCGTCAAACTGTACGAATTCTCGATATCGTCCGGCTTGGGGTCTTTCCCCGCGCCAGACCTTACCAGTCTGATATCTTTTGAACGGTTTCTTGATGTCAGGATATGCCGCCACGACTCTGGCAAGAGGTACGGTCAGATCGAATCTCAGGGCGTATTTATCGTCACCCTCGTTCAGGCGAACTCTAAAAATATTCATTTTAAAATTCGGATCTCCGCCGGTTATGATTTCTTCTCTCTCTAGTCCCGGAGTGTCGAGTGGTACAAATCCCCATCGCTCGAAGACGGTTCTAATAGAGTCAAACATCTTCTGGCGGGGTATCATATCTTCGGGAAGATAATCTTTGAATCCGCTAGCCAATTGAGGATCGATCGTAGCTTGTTTATCGGTGGTCATGTATGTCTCCATTTTAAAGAACTTTTGCCACGAAGGCAACATCTTCGTAGCTAGTCTAGATCATATATGGGAACTCGTCAAATATTGGCTAGGGCTTGCATTTAAAATATTGTGGTGTAGAATGCCCTTAGTTCGTTCGTGTGGTGCTCATAGCTCAGCTGGTTAGAGCGCCTGCCTGTGGAGCAGGATGTCGCGGGTTCAAATCCCGTTGGGCACCCCACCCCTTCTCAAGACCGCCTTTTAGGCGGTCTTTCTTTATCTTAGTGATTTAAACAAAAAATCCCGTAGGACGGGATTATATTTCTTTTGTCATGATGACATTGCTACTGTCGGGATATCTTTTGAGTAGGCGATAGTGCAATTTATGCAGAAACCAATGATAGAGTACGGTTGGCTCGGGATCGCCTTGCGTGCGAGTAACGATGAGTTTGGCGCCGAATTTTTTCATATCGTTGAGCCACAGATCGTATAGTCGCCCTGCGTAGTGCCTGCCTCGATATTCGGCCGATAGGCCCATGTCATCTAGGTAGGCAACCAGATAATGCGATCCGTGATTTTCTTGGACTTCTTCGTGGATCATCATTCGGATTTTCGTCTGAAGGTTTCTTAGGGGCATCATATAGCCCCAGATAAAACCAATCACTTGATCACCATCTTTGAGTAGCCACGCTGATGCATCGGCGCCGATTTCGTGATTTACATCTTCTACTACACCGGCGATTGGCCAGTAGTCTTCTACTAGGACCCCGCAATGCATAAACTTCATTTCGGCAAGCTCATTAATCTGATCGATGCCCCATTTCTTCCCGCATTTCGGACATTTTTTCCATTCGTGCCAGGGTTCTTCGGCAAATACTTGTCGATAGCAATGTACTAAATCGAGAACCATATCTGACTGGACCTGCGGATCAAATTTGATCGCCACTATATTAGGATTTGATTCGTCTAGTGATATCTGGATGATATCATGATGGCCTTCAGTCATGGCATCCTCCTACCGACTTGTGAACGTCCTACTACAAGATTAATGCTTATTAATATTAAGTCAAATCTGCTTCTATTAGAATCCGTGGTCACATAACATAGTCGAGAACATGTTGGCTAGTTTGTCTATCGACGCGATGTCTACATATTCATCTGGTGCATGCATTCCGGCACCCTTAGGCCCGAGATATATCACTGGGCACTTCCATTTCTCATTTATCATTTGACCATCGCCATAGCCTAAATCCGAAGGATCTAGATATCCAATTTTTTCTTTGGTCTTAAGCGCTCTCTCAATCTTGTTTAAATATTTTCTATCCGTATAAAGCGATCCCAGATCGTGCCTAATTCTGAAGTCAAATATTTTATTTCTAGTTTTTCTGAAATATAGCCTCGCCAACTTCTCTATGGTGCTAGCTCTAAGTCTCGAACTAGTAGTTCTAATATCTAGGATTATCTCTGAGTAATCGGCTATATTGTTGCCTTGTTTTCCAAGCACGACTTCATCTCCCATCTTGTTTTTAAACATACCTGTTCGAGCATAGGCTATATTTAGAGATGTTTTTCCTAATTGGGGATGTGCGTATCTGGCCAATTCTTTTCGTAGATGAGTCAAAAAGGAATGCATCTCCCAGCCGGCCCCTTTGATATGCTCTGGACTTGCGGCGTGGCCACTCTTGCCCTTGATTGAGATAAAGACCTCTATTAACCCTCGGTGACCATTCCATATCTTAAGTTGGCTGGGCTCGATCACTATAGCCATACTAGGTTTCAACTTTGGATTAGTATTTATAAATTTACGCATTCCCATAAAATCATACTCTTCGTCGCAATAAAAAAGTAGGGCAACGTTCTGAATGTCCTTTGCTTTGGCTATCGAACTGAGTAGGGCTGCGATTCCACCTTTCGTATCTAGTGCTCCTAATCCATACAGTCTGCCATCTTTAATTATGGGTGTCAGTTTCGATTTATCTTTCGGTTCAACCGTATCCATGTGGCCGGCAATCAATAATTTAGTTTTCCCCGGAAAGCTAGCAAATATGTTATATCTATTTTCCGTGACTTTCTGTTTTTTGATGGTGAGATTGGGTATGGTGGAGAGATACTTAAATATAAAATCTGCGATCTTTACTTCGTTTGTGGCTGGTCCTAAATAGCTTGGTATCTCGACCAATTGTTTAAGAATATCTAGTGATTTCACGAAAATTACTTATATGTCGTAAGCTTGAAGAAGTTTTCACTTAAAATCAAGTCCCGGATTTTATTTATGTCTTTCGCCATCTCGCGGTCTCCATCTAATTTTGGAATAACCTCGCGAATCATTTTGTGGGCAGCTTTGGTAATCTTGCCTAACTTTGAAGACCCTCGAAATTCGATAGCTTGAGCCGTAGTCATAAACTCTATGGCTAGTACATTCTCAACGTTTTTCAATATTTCAAATGCTTTCCTGGTAGCAATGCTTCCCATACTGACATGATCTTCTTGATTGGCTGAAGTGGGAATAGAATCAACAGATGCTGGATGAGCTAAAACCTTATTTTCCGAGACTAGCGCCGCCGCTGTATACTGAGGAATCATAAGTCCGTTATGTAGCCCTCCCTTATCCGCCGCTATCAAGTAAGCTGGCAAGCCCTCATTATTAGCTGGGTCGACTAGCTTGGCAGTCCTTCTTTCTGATATGCTGGCGAATTCTGATAGGGCAATGCCGAGAGTATCTAGGGCTATGGCGATATGTTCACCATGAAAGTTGCCAGCCGATATAGCTTCATCGGGATTGGAGAATATTATGGGATTATCGGTTACTGAGTTTATCTCGCAGACCATTACGTCGTCTATGTATTTAATAGCTCCACGGCATGCACCATGAACTTGGGGAGCGCATCTAAGAGAATAAGAGTCTTGTACTCTGTTCGGGACTGAATCTACCAACTTAGATCCTTCAACAAATCTTTTGATATTCTTGGCGGCAGTGATCTGCCCGTGGTGGGGTCTGATCAAGTGAGCCTTTTCAGTGAAAGCCGCAGATACACCGCATAAAGCTTCTAGCGACATAGCACAAGCTAGGTCGGCAATATTCTGAAGTCTCTTGGCTCGAGCCAGGGTTATTGAGGCCATGCCCGACATGACCGACGTGCCGTTATTAAATGCTAAGCCCTCTTTCTGCATGAATTCTATGGGCTTTAATCCGGCCGCCTTAAGAGCTTTTCCACCCGGGAGTATCTCGTTCTTGTAGTAGGCTCTGCCTTCGCCCATAAGGACTAACCCAATGTGAGACAGGGGAGCTAAGTCTCCTGAGGCTCCGACTGATCCTTGTGATGGTACCACTGGGACTACATTCTTGTTTAACATGCCGATTAATAGTTCTAGGAGTTCTAGCCTGACGCCAGAGAATCCCTGACTAAGCGAATTTAGTCTAACGAGCATTGCCGCTCGAACCATTTCTTGAGACAAAAAAGGGCCAACTCCGGCCGCATGACTTCTGATCAGATTTCTTTGTAATTCAACTGTGTGTCCGTGGTCAATGACTTTGTTCTTAAAACTTCCAAAACCAGTGGTTACACCATAAACTACTCGATTATCCTTAACCATTTTTTCTACAACAGCTCTCGACTTGAGTATTTTCTCTTTGGCTTTCTCGGAGAGCGAGATCTTAACTTTTTGATTGTGAGCTATATGCTCAACTAGCTCGGGAGTGAGGCTATGATGGTCTGGCCCCAGCTCAATTTTTTGGGTGTCCATTTTGGTGAGTTATTTTACCGTCATTCTAGCCCGATAGTAGTTAAAGTCAAGCTAGACTATTTTTATTTTGTGATATGTTTTCTTGCCTTTGCGTAACATAATAATACCGCCTTTCTCTAGCTCAGATGCTTTTTGAGAATCAGACGTGATCCCAGCATTGTCGGCATAAGCTCCATTGCTTGCGATAAGCTTCTTGGCTTCGGATTTAGAGTCACACAGACCGGTTCTAACTAATAGATCTACAGTTGTCATCGTATCGAAGTCAGATTTTGATATTTCTGTTGTCGGTATGTTCTCAAGATCCGAGGCGTCCCCAGAGAATAATTTTTTTGACGCTTCACGGGCTTTTTCGGCTTCTGCTTCTCCGTGATTTAGCTTAGTGGCTTCAAAAGCTAAAACTTCTTTTGCGGTCATTAATTTTTCTCCACCTTCACGACATAATTCTCTGATCTCATCCATGGCTAAAAAGGTGAAATATGCTAAAAATCTTTCTACGTCGCGATCGTCGGTGTTGATCCAGTACTGGTAATACTCGTAAGGTGACGTCTTTTCGGCATCAAGCCAAACTGCACCTGATTCGGTTTTACCCATTTTGTTCCCGGTCGCTGTGGTTAATAGGGGAAAGGTCAGTGCGTAGGCCGTTTCACCTTTGACCTTTCTAATTAGGTCCACGCCGGCTAAGATATTTCCCCATTGATCGTCGCCGCCCATTTGAAGTCGGCAACCAAATTTCTCGAATAGCTGGAGATAGTCGTAAGCCTGAAGAAGTTGGTAGTTGAATTCCAAGAACGAGAGTCCCTCTTCCCGGGCTAGGCGCAACTTATAGGCTTCCATTTTGATCATCTCATTTACTCTAAAATATCTTCCTATGTCTCTTAGGAAATCAATATAGTTTAGACCGATAAGCCAATCGGCATTGTTCACGAACTGACCTTTGTCATCAGAGAAAGATAAGAAACGCTTAAACTGCTGAAGCATCTTCTCGCCGTTAGCTGAAATCTCTTCCTTGGCTAAGATTTTTCTCATCTCGGTCTTGCCACTTGGATCGCCAATCATAGTTGTGCCGCCACCAATAAGAGCTATGGCCTTGTTGCCACTCTTTTGGGCATGGGCCATGGCCATAATTGGTAGTAGGTGCCCAACGTGCATGCTGTCGGCCGTCGGATCGAAGCCTACGTAACAAGTCGCATCCCCGTCGTTTAGTAATTTTTGTATGCCCTGCTCGTCCGATTGTTGCTGAATGAAGCCGCGGCTCTTCAGCTCTTCGTATGTATTCATAAAATTAATTGTATTCAATTTGTGCCAGAGTGTAAATAACGTTTGCGGCTTAAAATTGTCATTTTTTGGCAGAATATATATACTTATATTAATGATTACTACTTCACAATTAAAAAATTTAGGTCTTTCGGAGAATGAATCTAAGGTTTACTTGGCCATGCTTGAGCTTGGACCAGCTACGGTTCTAGAGATCTCAGCTAAAGCCCAGATGAACAGACCAACTGTATATGTGCAGATCGAATCTTTAAAACAGAAAGGCTTGGTCAGCACTCAAACCAAGGGTAAAAAGCAAATCTTTATTGCTGAATCTCCAGATCAACTCAGTTCCTTACTGGACAGAGAATCTAGTGAGATTAATTACAAGAAAGAAGAACTATCTAAGCTACTTCCAGATCTCAATAGCCTATATAACTCATCTGGCACTAGGCCCCAGGTTAGATTTTTTGAGGGCAGAGAGGGGCTACTTAGAATGCAGGAAACATTTTTAGCTTCTGGCGAGAAGATGGTCTATGCCATAACTCCGCTAGATGAAGTGCTGAAAGTATTTCCTTCGCATAGGAGTGATTATTCACAAAGAAGAATTAAACAGGGTATAAGATCAAAGCTTATATATTCCAGTGACCAAGGGCCAATATTAAAAGAGAGCGACGAAGCTATGCTGAGGGAATCCAAGTTTATTGCTCCAAGCGATATGCCGTTTACGGGAGATCTCACCGTGTATGGTAGTAGTGTCGCTATAACTGCTCTTAGGGGTAATATCTCGGGCGTGATTATTGAGCATCCAGAGATAGCCAACTCATTCAAAAATTTCTTTGAGTTTTTATGGAAGTTCACGTCTAATTCGGAGAATAAATAGTTTTCAATTAGGTATATAAAAGAAACAGCCGCCGTCCCGGGAATCCGGAACGGCGGCTTTGTCGTCGCTGCGATGCGGCGACTAGCGGCTTCGCCTACGTATTCGATGCGGCGAGCCGATGTGCGAGAATGAGCGATTCATCTTCTCGTGCCCTTCTCCGTCTTCTGAATGAACAGTTTGCCCTGCTTCTCTGAAGCTTAGATACCTGCGCCCATGACGATCCTCCTTCTCTTGTGGCTTGGCGTTGGTCTCTTACTGCTCGGGTCGGCCTTATGTCGGCCGACCCGAGAGAAGAGGGCCCCCGAAAGGGTCACACGCCTCCCATAGCCACCTCCTTTTCGGTCTGGCGACATGCCTAGACCGCTGGGATCTTGTATGTATATTAGCATATTTCTGAGAAAATGTCAAATGCCGATGACGCGACTGAAAATCGTTCCGAATGTCGTCAGTCTTCAGACTGTCTATCATAAATGACTTCTGTAAAGTATCAAATAACGGCTCTGTAGAGCCGTTATTTGATACTTAGACTCTAGAAAGTGTCATCAGGGCTTGACAAAAAAACTGAATGGGTATATAATCTAGAGTGTCAAGATGAGATGGGAGAAGGAATCAGAGATATGTCGAGATCAGCCACTTAATTATAAACGTGGTCCTCACGCTGATTCTTCCTCTTCCTGGCCCGGTTACTGCCTTTTGCCGGACCAGGAAGGGGAGCGAGTGGTAATGCTAAAGCCTGAGGCGTCATCACTGTAGTCCTGGATCTGTGCCTACGGGCCAGGGAGATTACGATACCGCCGAAGCAGAAGCCAATCCCACTCGCTTCCCCTCTTGTTCTATTAAATTGAATAGTAGGCCTTACTTCTTCAAGGGGCTCGCGGAACTTTGCGGGTCTTGGCCGAAACGAGCCTGATTGTCTCTAGGCGAATACCGAGAAGGAGAAGAATTCTCCATCGGAGCTAGCCGACAAGAGAGACTAGGGAGCGTGAACCGACAACGTATCTGAATTGCCAGAAGAGGACTGGCAATGCGTTGCTGGAAAGAAGACCGTTCAACTAGTTATCAATTAGCTGAACAATCCCCAGTTCATCTGCCAGATGAGCCGGGGTCGGAGTTGTTGGCATGTGGCGGTAAGGAGTAGGGAGGGCGAAAGTCCCTTCCGAACCTTTGAAAAAATGCCCAATCGCTTTGATTGACTACGGTCGATCAGTTGGGAACCAGAGCTCAATTGGAGTTAACCTCCACCAACCGTCATTCGGCAAAGTCCGAAGATTGGTTGGAGCCTGGAACGAAAGGGCTGGATGCGCACCAGCTTGAACCGCATTTGTTGCGGTTCCCATGTGGTACCACCCACATGGCAGGGCAGGAGGTCCTACCGTTTTCTAGAAACGGTACCGGGCCTCTAAGGCCCAGCGGATTCTTCCAATTCTCAAGTATGAGCAGAAGACGAAGTTAAATCTTCGCAAAGCGTTCAGGGAACTCAACGAATAGGGTTCCCTTTTTGTTTATAATAAAATTTAGTAAAGTATAGACATGATTACTATTGATGATTTCAAGAAAATAGAATTAAAGGTCGCAAAGGTTTTAGAAGCAGAGAGGGTTGAGGGTTCTGACAAATTAATAAAACTTCAGCTTCAGTTGGGCGAAGAGAAGAGACAAATTCTCGGAGGTATTGGCAAGCACTATGAGCCGGATCAGCTAGTCGGCCGGCAGATTATTATCGTAGCCAATCTTGAGCCGCGCCAAATGATGGGGCTTGAAAGCCAAGGCATGCTTCTGGCCGCTTCTGATGAAAATGGCATTGCCCTACTAATGCCAGACAAAGAAGTTACCTCCGGCTCCAAAATAAATTAATTAAAAGACCCCGAAAGGGGTCTTACTTCTTAGGGAAGATTAAATCTTCGGAAAGAACGAATGGGATCATTGATCCACGACTGAGAATAATCTGTTTAGCTCCGGTCTTGTCCATGATGACAAACCCAGCAGCAGCTCCAATGCTACCGCCAATGATGGCGCCATTTTTTCCTCCAACCACTCCGCCCATAACGGTGCCAATAATTGTCGGAATACCCATTCTGACCATGACTCGTTTGGTCTTGGAAAGTGGTTCTTCGGAATAGGACCATTCTTCGGCCGATGCGCTAAGACCATAATCATCCAGCATTATCGCATTGAGCTTAAGGCTGATTGACGGGCCTTTTGATGGCAGACCTCTTTTTATGGTTGTGGCCAATAACTTGACCGCTTGGCCAGATCTTATGACTCGAGTTGAATCTACGTATATGGGTTCAACTATTGTGGCATCTATCAACTGGCCGGATTGGGTCGCGTCTGAGTGTATTTCTTCTTCTAGCGCAACCATAATTTTGGTGGTTGCCGGAATCACGATATCGGCTTCATCAAGAGGTGTCGGTTTCACGATTTCGTTTTGAGGAGATCGATCGACTTGGCTAGGCTTTACTGGCGGCACAATTGAAATGGGTGGTTTCGGTGTGTCCGGCGACGTTTCTACTGATTTCGAGCTTGTCGGCTCTTGAGCTCTCGTCTGGCTCTTCGGCTGTTCTGGAGTTTCTTTTTTTACTTCTTGGCTTTGTTTCAATTTCTTTTGGATCGCGTAACGCTTAATATCGTTGATTGCGGTCAGCGTGATCGGAGCGAGTCTGTTTCCAGAACCAGAATGGAATCCATCATTATTGAATAACTTGTATTCGCCGGTAGAGGCATTTAGCCAGTACCATACCTTAGATTTACCAGTAACTGGATCAAAGAATTCAATTGAGTCGACGTTAGCAGCGTCGTATAAAATTTCTCTAGCAACTGAGTTTGTAACAATGGCCCTGGTTCTCTTTTGGAAGTCATTCGGAATGGCCCAATTGAACATGACTAGCATCGAGATCAGTGCCAGCATTATTTTAGCTCTAAATCTGATTGCATTCAGGTCAATTACGTCCCCAACGAGGACGGTGATTATGGAGATCAGTCCTGCAGTAGCTAGCAACCCAGCGAACAGCAATGGCTGTTCCCAGACATGGGTAATAAATACATAGAGTGCTATGAAAGACCACAAGATAATAACCATTATCAAGGAGCCAATGAATCTGCCGACTTCTGGAACTTTTTTGGCTACAACTCTTGCTCCAATAATGACTATGGATAAAATGAGTAGACAATAGATAAGTCCGAGTAGGGCAATGATAATGCCGACACTAAAGAGCGCGCCGGTTTTGGTCAGGGATCCTATTAGGAACAATATAGCCGCCGCGATAAGGCCAAAGCCAAAAACCGTAAACGCTCTCTTGATTTTTGCTATGTAAGCCGAAATCGCCCAGGCTCCGCCTTCGTAGGCTAGCCCGGCGCTGTTTCCGACGAGATCTAGCAGTCCTTTCATAGGCTACCTTCCTTTCTTTCCGAGACGTTTCTCTCGGAGGCGTTTGCGTTGTGCCGCAATCATGGCATTCATTTGTTGAATGACATCTGACAACTCTGAGCTTTGTTCTTTGATGAATTTATGTATGACCGATAGTATAGACGGTCTGACCTCTGCGGCGAATAAGCTCATTAACTTGGCTCGAAACTCATCGTCCACGGCTAAGATCTTTCTTAGTTCATCGAGAGAAGCTTCGGTTATAAATCTCTTCGCCTGCGCCTGTTCGACTGGATTCAGTTTGTTAAACCAAGCCAGTATGTCGGCTAGTTCTTCATCCGAAAGTTCGAAAATCGGCTTAACTCT
>DOSG01000002.1:0-10150 GCA_003514055.1 Candidatus Yanofskybacteria bacterium
GTACTCAGCGGTGGTGGATCAAATCTACCAGGCTTCGCCTCTCTAGTTAAGGCCGCCCTAAGATTGCCCGTAAAGATTGCTCGACCCATAAGTATGGACGGAGTAGACTTGATGGGTGCGGATCCATCTTATTCTGTGGCAACCGGCTTAATAGCCTGGGGTTTTGATAAGGAATTTGGAAACTCAAGACAAAAGGGTGGACGCTTCTCTGGAGCTAGTAGAAATTCTGCAGGAGCAGTTAGCAGGGTGACCGATTGGTTGAAGAACTTCTTGCCTTAGTCGTGTTTATAAACAGCTTTATCCACAGGGATGTGAGCCTTGCTTGCACCCCTTTTCTTTTTGTGATAAGACGCATATACAAAGCTAAATTGTGAGGATAAAATTCTAAACTCTAAACAATATTATGCCACAGGTTAAACCACCATTTGAAACATTTGCTAGGATCAAGGTTGTTGGAGTTGGCGGATCAGGCAACAACGCTTTAGGTAGAATGATCGAGGCCAGAATCCATGGCGTTGAGTTTATAGCTATTAATACTGATGCTCAGGCTCTGCACATCTCTAATGCTCCTGTAAAAATACATATCGGTAAAAGCCTGACCAAGGGTCTTGGTGCCGGTATGAATCCAGAGATAGGCCGCCAAGCTGCAGAGGATACCAAGGAAGAGATAATGGCAGCACTCAAGGGCGCGGATATGGTTTTTATAACTTGTGGTCTCGGTGGTGGTACCGGCTCCGGTGCTGCGCCAGTGGTTGCCGATATTGCAAAAGATGTCGGTGCCTTGACAGTCGCTGTTGTCACTAAGCCATTTATGTTTGAGGGCGCTCAGAGATCTAGGATAGCGGAGGACTCATGGCATATTCTTCGAGATAAAGTCGATGCTTTAATAAGTATACCTAACGACAGGCTTCTTTCAGTTATTGATCGCAAGACTCCGTTGTTGGAATCTTTTGCTATCGTTGACGATGTGTTAAGACAGGGCGTCCAAGGCATCTCAGATTTAATTACTGTACCGGGAATTATTAATGTCGACTTCGCCGATGTTAAGGCGATTATGGCTAATTCTGGCTCGGCCCTGATGGGTATCGGGAGAGCTAGTGGCGAAGATAGAGCTATCGAAGCGGCTAAGATGGCGATAAACTCTCCGTTGCTGGAGGTCTCTATCGATGGAGCAAAGGGAGTACTATTTAATGTATCTGGCGGTCCTGATATGGCCATGGCTGAAATAAATGAAGCGGCCAGAATAATAACCGAGCATATTGATCCGGATGCAAAAGTTATCTTCGGGGCGGTGCTTGATGACAAAATAAAAAAGGGCGAATTAAAAATTACGGTTGTCGCCACTGGCTTCGCGAATGGTGGAGTATCTCCGAGGCCGGCGAGCAGTTTTAATTCTGGGCCAAATCTTTTTGATAATATTTCCAAGAATGGGGGAATGAGTCATGGACATGTCCAACAGGTTGCTCAACCTCAGCAACAGGTACAACCAAGCCAGACAATAAAAGAGATTGTGGACCCAACGGTGAATGAAGAGGAATTCGATATTCCTGCTTTTATTAGGCGAAAAATGAATAAATAGGTGATTTCTGTCATTTAATCAGGCTCGCCCGCATGGCGAGCCTGATTTTGTTTTTATATGACTTGGCTCAGTTTTTGTTTTGATAGCATGACCGCTCTGATCTGTTATTGACCGCTGGTCAAATAGAGTTTGGATTTATGCCACTTATCAACAATCTCCATGCTTGAAAATGAGTAGTAAACTGTTTAAATGGAAGTATTAAAATTTAGAGTTTAAAGCAGTAAAAAGTCGATGTCTAAAATCATTAGTCCCGCGAACCGGGGCTAATTGTTTCAGGCCTTGGTCGCGTAACATGAATAATGATCAAAATCGTCAAGAAAATTTAATCGAATCTGAGGAAACTAATGCCAATGATTCTCGTGGATTACGTTGGGAAAGAATTTTTGGATCAGGCGATCCTTACGGAGAAATTGTTTGGGAAAAAAGAGTTGCCAAGATAGCCAAGGGAGATGGAGGTGTTGTCTTTGAGCAAAAAGATGTTGAAGTTCCAAATTTCTGGACACAGACGGCTACAGATATCGTGGCCTCAAAATATTTTAGAGGTCGCATGGATTCGCCAGATCGAGAGAAGAGCGCCAGGCAAATGATAGATAGAGTTGCCCGAACAATCGGCAATTGGGGATTAAAAGATAACTATTTTGCTTCACCAGCCGACGCCGAAAATTTCACCCAAGACCTTACGTGGCTTCTCATAAATCAATACTTCGCTTTTAACAGCCCAGTTTGGTTTAATGTTGGGGTTCACGAAAAGCCTCAGTGTTCAGCCTGCTTCATTCTATCGGTAGACGATAATATGCAATCAATCTTGGATTGGTATCGTGATGAGGGATGGATTTTCAAATATGGTTCTGGTTCGGGAACAAATCTCTCCAAGCTGAGGTCATCGAAAGAGGCCCTGTCTCGCGGCGGATATTCGTCTGGTCCGGTTTCCTTTATGAAGGGTGCTGATGGTGTTGCTAACTCGATTCGTTCGGGTGGCACAACACGTCGAGCAGCTAAGATGGTCATTCTAAACGTTGATCATCCGGATATAAAAAACTTTATTTATTGTAAAAAAATCATAGAAGACATGACCAAGGCTCTGGCCATGAGCGGGATAAAAGATTCGATCACTGCCGATATATTTGATCCGTATACCTTGTTGCCATATCAAAACGCTAATAATGCAGTTAGAGTTAACGATGAGTTCATGAGAGCCGTTGAAGCCGATGGATATTGGGATTTACGAGCTGTCACCACAGGGAAATCGCTAGAGACATTGAAGGCAAGAGAGGTTTTGGATTGGATGGCTGATGCCACTTGGCACTCGGCCGATCCAGGTATTCAATATGATACGACAATCAACGAATGGCATACCTGCCCTAATTCGGGAAGAATAAATGCTTCAAATCCATGTAGCGAATATATGCATATCGACAACAGTGCATGTAATTTGGCATCCCTGAATTTAATGAAGTTTTTACGTGAAGGCGGTAAGTTTGATGTTGATGGCTTTAGAAGAGCTGTGGATACAATTATATTGGCCCAGGAGATTCTGGTTGGCAACTCTTCATATCCTACGCCCAAGATCGCAGAAAATGCTATAAATTTCAGGCAGTTAGGGCTTGGATATGCAAATTTAGGAGCTTTGTTGATGGTTTTGGGATTGCCGTATGACTCTGACAAGGGCAGAGCATTGTCGGCGCACATAACGTCGGTGATGTGCGGGGAGGCCTATAGAATGTCGGCTTTAATGGCTGACACTGCTGGGCCATTTAATGGTTACGAAGTTAATAAGGAGCCAATGCTCTCAGTTATAAAGAAACATCTAAGTGCCGCCAATGATCTTTACGAAGAATCTCAGAGGGTAGGCATACAAGATAATTATTTAGAGATAACATCGCGAATGGTTTGGCACGAAGCTTTGGAATTGGGTAAGAAATATGGATTTAGGAATTCCCAGGCATCAGTGCTAGCCCCAACTGGGACGATCTCTTTCTTGATGGATTGTGATACTACCGGCATTGAGCCAGAGCTAGCTCTTATAAAGTATAAAAAGTTAGTTGGCGGCGGAGTTTTGAAATTGGTTAATAATCAAGTACCTCTTGCCTTGCGAAGGTTGGGTTACGAGAACGATCAGATTGAGGCGATATCAAAATATATGATTGAGAAAGAAACGATTGAGGGTGCACCCTGGATAAGAGATGAGCATCTGCCAGTATTCGATTGCTCTTTTAAAGCTACTAATGGAACCAGGAGTGTCAGCTATATGGGCCATATACGCATGATGGCCGCTGCGCAGCCGTTTATATCTGGCGCCATATCTAAAACTGTAAATTTACCGAATGATGCAACCCGAGAAGATATCAAGAATGTCTTTATCGAGGGTTGGAGGCTGGGACTGAAAGCCATTGCCATATATAGAGATGGCTCAAAGTCTGTTCAGCCATTAAATACTAAGAAGGATGACGAGGTATCGGGGGATGATGGGAAATTAGTCGAGAAGATAAATGGATACACCAGAATAAAATTGCCAGACGAGAGGCCATCGATAACTCATAAATTCTCGGTGGGCGGATATGAGGGCTATCTAACAGTTGGGCTTTATCCAGACACTAAAAAACCTGGCGAGACATTCCTTGTCGCCGCGAAAGAGGGGAGTACCATATCGGGGCTGTTGAATACCATAGCTACTTTGATATCTATGTGCTTGCAATCGGGCATGCCGCTTAAGACGTTAGTAAAAAAGTTTAAAGATATGCGATTCGATCCGTCTGGTTTTACTAATAATCAAGATGTGCCCATGGCCAAGTCTATCACCGATTACGTGTTTAGATATCTTGGAATGAAATTCTTAACTCCAGAAGAGAAGATGGAGATATTTGGCCCGGAGCATGCGGTTATTAATGGATCTGGTGTGGGAGCTAAGTCAGAAGCGGACTCGTTGCTTGTGGAATTGATATCTTCGGCCGCGGCAAAGGCGATCAATCAAGAGACTGCTACGACAGCAAACCCTGGGATTGCCGGTCCGATCGTACATAATGCGGACGCACCTCCCTGTGGAGGCTGTGGTACGCTAATGGTTAAGGCTGGGTCATGCTATAGTTGCCCTAATTGTTTTGCCACTACTGGAGTCTGTAACTAAATTTAAAGAGCCCCCTTCGGGGGCTCTTTAAATATCAACCAAATATTGGTAAATTTCTATTAATGAATCTCCATAAGTCTCAAGTATTTTTTATCCTTCTGTGCTCTTTCATTGTCGGAGTTTTCGGTTCATCTATTGTAGGCGTGCCATATGCAGTGATTCCGACATTGTTGTTAGTAGCAGTTGCCATAATCTCTATATCTATTTATCGAAAAACTTTCGACGATAGCCCCAGGGGTGCATTTAGAAGAAAACTTGGGGCTGTAATTGGTTTTACGATTATGTCGTTTGCTTTAGGTCTTTGGTACTTTAATCAATATAGCCTCGGCCATTCTTATCTGAAAGAGGTAGCTGATAAAAATATTACAGTTACTTTGAGAGGTTACGTAGACTCAGAGATAGATGTCAATGAGAAGTCTTCGAAGTTCGTTCTGAGGGTCAAGCAGATTATATTTCCTAATTACGGAATTTATGCCGATGAAAGAATATTAATTACTTTGCCCAAATATCCCGAATATGCTTACGGAGATATACTAAAATTATCGGCCATCGTCCAACTTCCTAAGAATTTTGATACGTTTGATTACGTAACTTATCTGAGGAAGGATGGCATTTCGACGATAACTTCTTATCCGAAGATAGAAAAAGATGATAAGCTGAAATTAAATTTTGTTGACAGAGCTAAGGTGGCAACCTATAGCATCCTCTTTAATATAAAGGGGAAGTTTGAAGATTCCGTAAATAGATCAATCTCAGAGCCTAACGCCGCATTCATAAATGGAATTGTATTGGGCTCGCGACAGAATATTCCACAAGATCTAAAAGATGATTTTGCTAGGACTAGCACTTCTCATATTTTAGCTATATCTGGATACAATATAGCCATAGTATCGGAGATGCTTTTGAGTATCTTTATCTTATTTATGGTTAGGCGTAAGGCCTTCTGGCTGTCAGTTTTGGGAATAATTCTGTTTACAATCCTGACCGGCGCATCGTCGTCTGTCGTTAGGGCGTCATTGATGGGATTGTTACTTCTTTTTGCCAATGGCTACGGTCGACTCTATGATAATAAAATCTCAATTGCTCTAGCAGCTACTGCCATGATTTTAATAAATCCCTTCGTGCTCGTCTTCGATATCGGCTTCCAGCTTTCCTTCTTGGCCGTAATCGGAATTATTTATTTTTACCCAACGCTGGATAGCTTAACAAAAAAATGGCCTGCCATGGGGAGCCTCAAGGAAACCGCTATGATGACATTGTCGGCTCAAATTTTTGTCCTGCCGTTACTTATTTATTATTTCAAGAGTCTTTCAATAGTGTCGTTGCTAGTTAATATTTTAATCTTACCTTTTGTGCCGGTGGCCATGCTGCTGGGATTTATCGCCGGTATCGCCGGCATGATCTTACCCATTCTCGGCAAGGTTATTGGCCTATTCGCCTGGGCCATAACTACTTACCAGATTAAAGTAGTTGAATTCTTCGGCTCACTACCGTTCGCCGCTATTAGCGTTTCGATGTCTTGGTGGGCAGTAATTTTAGTTCATGCATTCATAATTATCTCTGCAATCTATCTTTATAAAAAATATGTGATTGACCGCGCGGATTTTTAGTGGTATTGTCACGGAAGTTTTTTAGACGCAATTCTTTACGAGAAGGGACCGATATGGTGAACGAGGAGGTCAAGATTGATGCCTGGGGGCAAAAATATGACGACTCTATCTCGTATGCCCCTTCTCACTCTTGTCCCACGTGTGGAATAAAATTCTACGGAGATAATTTCGCCATATATATCGTTGGCTTCTCCCCAATTGCCCCGACGCCAAAAAGAGATTTGGGGATGGTTATCATGGAATGCCCTAAATGCTTTGCCAAGTTTTGGTTTCATTTCTATCCCATAGATAAGGAGCGCATCGAAAGAAAGAGCGGCAGAAAAATTGAAACCGTCTAAATGACGGCTTTTTGTTTCTCTTGGTATCTGTAATAATATTTACATATGGTTGTGGATTATAAAAAAGTTGGGTTTATTCATCTAACTATTTTTGCTTGTTTACTAGTGTTCGCCATCGCAACCACTAGCTTGGCAAGAGTCAATGATGGCTTTTTGAAAATATATTTCTTGGATGTGGGGCAGGGCGACGCTGGATTCATTGTCACTCCAGCCGGCCGACAAATATTAATTGATGGCGGGCCGAGTGACGCGGTGCTATCCAAGATATCTAGCCGCATGCCTTTCTATGACAAAGATATCGACGTGTTAATCGCTAGCCACAAGCATAGCGATCACATAGCAGGACTAATGAGCGTTTTGGATAGATACGACGTGAACAATATTGTTGATACGAAAATCGGATATTCCAGCTCAGAGGTTTCAAAGTGGAACCAATTAAAGCTGGCCGAGGGCGCTAATGAGATTGAAGCTAAGGCTGGGGGATATATGGATTTAGGCGAAGGCATTACAATTACCTTTTTACATCCCGAGGATACTCTTGAAGGAAAGACGTCGAAGAACCCAAATGATGATTCAATTGTGACTATGCTTCAGTACGAAAACTTTAGAGTTTTATTTGTTGGTGACGCTGGTGCCAAAGTTGAGAATGCTATGATGTCTAGCGATATTGATCTCTCGGCTGATGTTCTGAAAGTTGGTCATCACGGTTCAGCAACCTCAACCTCCACAAAATTCCTAAGCGCTGTCTCGCCTGAAGTAGCTACGATCGAAGTAGGAGCTAAAAACACATTCGGCCATCCTTCGCCAATCGTCATATCGAGACTTGAAAATAATGGAATAAAGTATTATCGTACTGATGCCGATGGAGACATTGAGGTCGTCTCCGACGGTAATTTTTTTAAAGTTAATAAATCAAAATGAAAAACACAAAAGAGAAAACGCTAGTCATATTGAAGCCCGATGCTTTGCAGAGGGGATTAGTTGGCGAGATTATAGCTCGCTTCGAAGACAAAGGTATTAAGATTTCAGGCATGAAGATGATGAAGCTAAGCGATGTCCTTCTGGATAAGCATTATGCCCAACATAAGGGCAAACCGTTTTTGCCAAGATTGAAGGAGGGCATGAAGAGATTGCCGGTAGTGATGATTGTCTTCGAGGGCCTAGAGGTGACCAGAGTCGTAAGAGCCATGTGCGGTCCAACTGATGGCAAGAATGCGCCTTCTGGCACCATAAGGGGCGACTATAGTATGTCGATCGCTAATACCATAGTTCATTCATCCGAGGACGTGGCCGCGGCAAAAAGAGAGATTGGAATATTCTTTACCAAGAAGGAGCTGTTTGATTATAATAAGCCAGATTTTGGCTATTATTATGCTGAAGACGAATTAGCCTAAAGCTATCCACTTCCGCTAATTAAAAGAGGGGCTATAATGTAGGTAGGCCCCTCTTTTGTTTGCAAAAGCTCAGGACAAGTAATTTTTTCAGGGACCCTCATATCTTATAATTCTGGCGAGTCTTATTTTTTCTAGATTCCGATGGATTATATTGCGGGGACCCACCAGTAAAAAAGCTGAGCTTGGCGAATATGAAGAGAGGCTCAACAAGAATTCCGCTCATGGCGGATTTTTTGTTTTTTTAGTAAAATTTGGTTATGGAAAATACGATGTCTAAAATAGCAGTCATTGGAGCTGGGTCGGTCGGAGCAACTACGGCCTATACTTTAGTGATGAAAAACCTAGCTGCTGAAGTTATCCTTGTCGATATTAACGAAGCTAAAGAAGAGGGCGAGGTTATGGATATCAATGANNCAAAATCGACTCGAATTGGTTAATAAGAACAAAGAGATTATTCGATCTATCTTCGGTCAGCTCAAACCGTTGAACCCATCAGCAGTGATCGTAATTGTTAGCAACCCGGTCGACATAATGGCTTACTATGCTCAAGAATTATCTGGCTTACCCAGGACGCAAGTCTTCGGTACGGGTACAAGTTTAGATACTGCTCGTCTTAGGACCGAAATTGGCCTTGCCCTAGATGTTAATCCGCAAAGTGTTAGTGGCTTTGTTTTGGGTGAGCATGGCGAAAGCGAATTTGTGGCCTGGAGTACGGTTAATGTCGGCGGTGTGCCTATTAGGGAGAAGCTATCTCAAGATAGGATAGATGAAATAGCTCAAAAAGTTAAAGACGACGCTAAAAATATTATCGATCGCAAGGGCGCGACATTCTATGGTATTGCTGCGGTTGTTTCTGATGTGGTTGAATCCATACTTCTGGATCAGGATAAGGTCTTGCCGATTTCAACTAGACTGGAGAATCATAGTGGCATCAGCGGAGTGTGCCTAGGTATGCCAGCCGTGATCGGTAGACAGGGGATTAAAGAGATTTGGAATTTAGAGCTAGTTGGATCAGAGAAAGAGAAGCTCAGGCAGTCGGCCGAAGCCATAAGGCAATATATTCTATAGTAATAACATAAAACCACCGATCGGTGGTTTTATGTTATTACTATCTTGTGTCGGGCACTACGCACTGCTGCGCTCAGTCGCTGCCTCTTGCTCTCATGTGCGGCGAATTAAAACAGGGTTGAAAAACCCTGTTTTAATTTCCGATGTCGGGCACCACGCCTGCTGGCTTTGGCATTCCCTCGCTCTTGCTCGGTTACTGCCGCATCCCGCCTACGCTTCGCTTGTCGGGCTGCCGGGATTCGAACCCGGAATAAATCCACCCCATGGACTCGTGCTACCGTTACACTACAGCCCGGGCTCTACTTGAAAGTTCTTAATCCTAATCGAAGAGATTCAAACACTTCGTCTTCGCTATTCGCTACGAAATCTTCTGGCGTAAATTGTAGGCTAGCCATTTTCTGTTCTAGGATCTCGTTTGTGATTCCTAGGTCGTTGTCGTATTGGTCGGCCAGCTCTGCTCTGTTATTCGATCTGGCAAATTTAGAGAATGTGGCCAGCTGTAATTGAATCTGCTCAAGTACGATCATCTGGGCTCTATGATTTACCATTTTTATAACAGCTTCTTTGTGCCTGTCATTCAATCTCATTCTAAGATCTCTGGGATTTTTTTCGTCGCGAGCTCCTTTGAAGGCCCCAGATATAATTATTTTCAACAAGCTCAATTCCCTTAATGTCCTATTGTCTATTCCAACTATAACCCTTGGGATATCTCTTAGCTCGCCTCTGATCTTCAGGCTAGCCTGTTTCTTTTTGTTGGGGTCTGGGTCGAAATATTTGATCTTTGATAGCTTGCCTTCGAGGATGTCTTTCTTAATTTTATCTAATTTAGTAGTCATCTGATCGGGACTTGAAGTTACGTCTACGGTCATGGCTAAAAACTTGAATCCGCCTTCTTTCAAGAATTGAACGACTAAGTCAACTCCATTGGCTATATCATCATACCTCGAGACGGCTACGGCGTCGGCATCTACGCCAAACCACCTGGCATATTTGATTTGCCAGAATATCATAGCTTCGAGAAGCTCACCCCTCCTTCT